>JASLSL010000296.1 GCA_030743445.1 Alphaproteobacteria bacterium | reverse complement strand
CGACATCGTGCTCGGGCCCCAGACCTATCATCGGCTCGCCGAGATGGTTGCCGCGGCGGCGCAGGGCGCCCGGGTCGTCGACACCGAATTCCCCGCCGACGACAAGTTCGATCACCTGCCCGAGGAAGCGGCGCCCCAGGGCGTCTCGGCCTTCCTCAGCGTCCAGGAAGGGTGCGACCGGTTCTGCACCTTCTGCGTCGTGCCCTACACGCGGGGTGCGGAACAGTCGCGCGCCGTCGCCTCCCTCTGGGCCGAGGCGCGGCGCCTGGTCGCGTCCGGAAGCCGCGAGATCACCCTTCTCGGGCAGAACGTCAACGCCTATCACGGGACGGCGCCCGGCGGCGGCGAATGGGGACTCGGCCGGCTGATCCGGCATCTCGCCGAGATCGACGGGCTCGAGCGCATCCGCTACACCACGAGCCATCCGCACGACCTGACCGACGAGCTGATCGCGGCCCACGGCGAGGTGCCGCAGCTCATGCCGTTCCTGCATTTGCCAGTGCAGTCGGGCTCCGACCGGGTGCTCGAGGCGATGAACCGGCGTCATACCGCGGACGACTACCGCCGGATCGTCGACCGGCTGCGCCAGGCACGGCCCGACATCGCGCTTTCCTCCGACTTCATCGTCGGGTTCCCGGGCGAGAGCGACGCCGACTTCGCCGCAACACTCGGTCTCGTCAACGATATTGGTTTCGCCCAGGCGTTTTCCTTCAAATACAGCGCCCGGCCCGGAACTCCCGCCGCGGACGCCGAGAGCCAGCTGTCGGATGCGGTGAAGCAGGATCGCCTCGACGGTCTGCAGCAGCTCCTCCGCGCCCAACAGGACGCCTTCAACCAAGCCCAACGCGGCCGTACCCTCGCGGTGTTGTTGGAGGGCCACGGTCGCGAGGCGTGTCAGCTCGTCGGCCGTTCGCCCTACCTGCAGGCGGTCCACGCCACCGCACCCGAGCGGCTGGTCGGGGAGACCGTCGAAGTCCAAATCACCGATGTATTCGCCAACAGTCTCGGGGGCGACATCGTGGCGGCCGAGAGGCCCGGCGGCGACCGCCCCGTCCATCAGGAGAGGATCAGCGCTTGAGCTCAGTCACCCGGCCCGATGAAGACGAGGGCGCCATCCACGTCGACTTCGATGACAATCGGCTTCTGCCATTGCTCTATGGCGAGCACGACAAGCATCTGGCGCAGATCGAGAACCGGCTGGGCGTCTCGCTGATCAGCCGCGGCAACCATCTCGCGATCTCGGGTCCGACCGAGGCCGCGGAGATCGCCAGCACCGCGCTCCGGGCGCTTTACCAGCGCCTCGGCCGCGGCCAGTCGGTCGATGCCGCAGAGGTCGACGCGGCGGTGCGGATGGCGAGCGGCGGGGTCGATCTCACCGGCGAACCGGGACCGGTGATCCAGACCCGCAAGAAGCGGATCACGCCGCACTCGCCGACCCAGGCGCGCTATATCGAGGCGATGACCGGAAACGACCTGGTCTTCGGGCTCGGGCCGGCCGGCACCGGCAAGACCTACCTCGCGGTGTGCTCCGCCGTGGCGATGCTGATATCGGGCAAGCTCGACCGCATCATCCTCTCGCGCCCGGCGGTCGAGGCCGGCGAGCGGCTCGGTTTCCTGCCCGGCGACGTGCGCGAGAAGGTCGATCCCTATCTCAGGCCGCTCTACGATGCGCTCTACGACACCATGCCCGCCGACCAGGTGATGAAGCGGCTCGAGTCCGGCGAGATCGAGATCGCGCCGCTCGCCTTCATGCGTGGCCGCACCCTCTCGGACGCCTTCGTGATCCTGGACGAGGCGCAGAACACGACCCGTATTCAGATGAAGATGGCTCTGACCCGTCTCGGCGAGAACAGCCGCATGGTGGTGACCGGCGACCTCAGCCAGATCGACCTGCCGTCCGGCGTCCGATCCGGATTGCACGAGGCGGTCGAAACCCTCGAGGGCATGGAGGGGGTCAGCTTCGTCGAATTCACCGACGCCGACGTGGTGCGCCACGACCTGGTGTCGCGCATCGTGCGCGCCTACGACGAGCGTGAAAAGGCGGCGAAGGCGAAGGCGGACAAGTGAGCGGGACGATCGACATAGCGATCAACATCGCCGCCAGAGGTTGGGGCGACGCGGTGCCGGACGCGGAAGCGGTGGTCCGGCGCGCGGCGACCGCGGCCCTCGGCGCCGGTGGCGGAGGGAGCGAGGCCGCGGCCGAGCTCAGCATCCTGCTGACCGACGATGCCGAACTGCGGCGTTTGAACGCGACATGGCGCGGCCGCGACGAGCCGACCAACGTGCTCTCCTTTGCGGCCGACGACGCGTCGGCGGATGTGCCGCCGCATGGCGGGCCGCGGCTCCTCGGCGACGTGGCGTTGGCGCTCGAGACCGTGACGGCGGAGGCCGCCCGGGACGGCAAGGCGCCGGTCGATCATCTCGCCCATCTGGTGATCCACGGAATTCTGCACTTGCTCGGCCACGATCATCAGGACGCGGGCGCGGCGGCGGCGATGGAGGCGCTCGAGGTCGAAATATTGGCCGGACTCGGGATCGCCGATCCTTATCTGGTGAAGGGCCGGCCCCCCGAAAGCCCGGTCCGGGACGAAGCGGCGGAGTGACGGGACGATGAACGAGAAACCTCCACTCGACGCACCGAAGACCGACGACGAGCCTCCATCCGGGCAAGCGCGGCCCGGCGATCGCTTGCGCGGTTGGCTCAAAGGGTTGCGCAACAACGCGCACAATGGCGACACGCCGCTCCACGACACCGTCGAGGAGATAATCGAACAGCACGAGGAGAACGACGCCGCGGTCGACTCCGACGCACGGGCGATGATCGACAAGGTGCTGAAGGTCGGCGGCCTGACGGTGCACGACATCATGATTCCCCGGGCCGACATCGTCGCGGTCGAGATGGCGACCTCGCGCGACGAGTTGACCAAGCTGATGGTCGAGGAGGCGCATTCCCGGGTCCCGGTGTTCCGCGAGACGCTCGACGACGTGATCGGCATGGTCCACATCAAGGACGTGCTCGCCGCGATCACCGAGAAACAGCCGTTCGAGTTGTCGAAGATCGTGCGCAAGGTGCTGATCGTCTCGCCCAGCATGCGGGTCTTGGATATGTTGCTGCAGATGCGCTTGGACCGCACCCACATGGCGCTGGTGGTCGACGAGTACGGCGGGATCGACGGGTTGACGACGATCGAGGATCTGGTCGAACAGATCGTCGGCGAGATCGAGGACGAACACGACGCCGTCGAAGGCCCGCATCTGCATGACCAGGGCGATGGCACCCTCGTCGCCGATGCGCGCCTCACGATCCGCGAATTCGAGGAGCGCGTCGGGTCGGTCCTCACCGAAGAGGAGCACGAAGACGATATCGATACGCTCGGCGGCTTGGTCTTCTCGCTCACCGGGCGGATTCCGTTGCGCGGCGAGGTCGTCCGCCACGAGCCGTCCGGCATCGAATTCGAGGTCATGGAAGCGGACGCGCGCCGTATCAGGCGGCTGCACGTCTGCAATCTGCCGGCGCGGCGTTCCGCGCATGGATGATTCCGGCTCGGCGGTCGGGGCCGGCCCGGTCGCGGGAACCGCCCATCGCCTCCAACGACTCGCCGGGTGGCGGCGGCGCGGCACCGCGTTCGCCGCGGGCGCCGTGCTCACCCTCGCCCTGCCGCCGGTTTACGCCTTTCCGGCCCTCTACCTCGCCTTTCCGGTCCTGGTCTGGATGCTTGCCGGGGCCGGCGACCGCCGGGCCGCCTTCGGCCTCGGATGGTGGTTCGGGTTCGGCTACTTCGTGGTCGGACTCTATTGGATCGGCAACGCGCTCCTAACCTTCGCCGAGTTGCACGCCTGGTTTCTGCCGCTCGCCAACTTCGGCCTGCCGGCGTTCCTGGCGCTGTTTACCGGGTTGGCGACGCTGATCGCAGGATACGGCCAGAGCGACGTGCAGCGCGTATTGTTGTTGACCGCGGGGTGGAGCGGCGCCGAGTGGCTACGCGGCCACGTGCTTACCGGATTGCCTTGGAACCTGACCGGACACGCCTGGGTCGGATCCGACGCGCTGCTGCAATCCGCTTCGGTCGTCGGCATTTACGGCGTCGGTCTCATGACCGTCCTCTCCGCCTGCACCTTGGCATTGGTCGCGGGTGCGGCGAAGCGCCGGCGCTGGGTGGCGGTGTTCGCGGCGGCCGCGATACCGCTTGCGGCCTGGACCGGTGGCGCCTTGCGCCTTGGCGCGGCGGCGCCGGTCGGCGAAGCGGCTGTCGACGGCGTCGGATTGCGCATCGTCCAAGCCAACATTCCGCAGCGCGAGAAATGGCGCCGGCAGTTTCAGCGCCGGAACCTTGAGTTGCACTTGCGTCTCAGCATACTCGACCGGCCGAACTGGATATCACACGTGATTTGGCCCGAGACGGCGGCGACGTTTTTCCTCGAGGAAAGCGAGACCGCGCGCCGGCGCATCGCCGAGGTCATCCCCGCGGGCGGGGCCCTGATCACCGGCGCGCCGCGGCGACGCGAGAAGCCGTTCAGGATCTGGAATTCGGTCGTCGCTCTCGATGGCGACGGGGCGGTCGCGGCGACCTACGACAAGTCCCACCTGGTGCCGTTCGGCGAGTATGTTCCGTTCGGGCGATATCTGCCGTTCGTGAATATCGCCGGTGGCGGGATCGGTTATTCGCCGGGCGCCGGACCGCGCACCCTGCGGCTGGGGAATTTGCCGCCGGTGAGTCCGCTGATCTGCTTCGAAGCGATTTTTCCCGGCGCCGTGCTCGACCCGGATGATCGGCCGTCTTGGCTGCTGAACCTCACGAACGACGCCTGGTACGGGGCGACTGCCGGTCCCCACCAGCACCTTGCGATCTCCAGGGTGCGCGCGGCCGAGGAGGGGTTGCCCTTCGTGCGCGCCGCCTACACCGGCATATCGGCGGTCGTCGATTCCTACGGCCGTGTGGTATCGAAACTCGGCCTCGGCCAGCGTGGCGTACTCGACGCCCGGTTGCCGGCGGAAGGCGCCGGGATTACTCCGTATTCCCGATACGGAGATGCCGCCTACCTTGCACTGATTGCGGTGATGCTCGTAACTTCGGTCTACCTCGCCGGTCGGGACCGTCGGCGGGACCGTACATAGAGAACAGCGCTAAAACCTTGACCGCATACCGGTGTATGCCTTATCTAAAATTGTATAAATGTTTCGACTCAAGACCCAACGGGCCCATAACGGGTAAGTAGATTTAATGCCACCTCGCCGCGGTCGAAAACCCTCATCCGGACGCACCGGCGTTCCAAATCCCATCGATATCCACGTCGGCGGCCGCGTCCGTCTCCGCCGCACTCTGTTGGGCTTCAGCCAGGAGAAGTTGGGCGACGCGTTGGGCCTGACGTTTCAACAGATTCAGAAGTACGAGCGTGGCGCCAACCGGATCGGTGCGAGCCGGCTGTTCGATCTCTCGAGGGTGCTCGACGTCCCGATCTCGTTTTTCTACGACGAAATGGAATCGAACATCGCGGCGCAGTCGCCGCGCCTTCGCGCCGGGATATCCGAGGCCCCGGCCGAGCCGTTCGAGCCCGACCCGCTGGCCAAGCGCGAGACCTTGGAGTTGGTCCGGGCATACTACCGAATCCCCAACCCCAAGGTGCGCAAACGGTTGTTCGAACTGGCCAAGGCGCTGGCCAATGCGGGCGCTGCGGACTGACCTGCCGCGCCGGCCGCCGCCGGCGTATTCGGGCCGCCATACGCCTTGACGATCCCGGAAAAGATTGCGACAAGTGCCGCCGGTCCGAGGACGGCCGATTCCGATCGCCGAGGGTGCAACCCTCGCGAAATCCTGCGTTGATACGATGGGGGCGAGCGTGACCAAAGGAACCTTTCTGTTTACCAGCGAGTCCGTTTCCGAGGGTCATCCCGACAAGGTCTGCGACCGGATATCCGATTCCATCGTCGACGCTTTTCTGTCCGAGGATCCGCATGCCCGGGTTGCGGTCGAGACGCTCGCGACGACCAACCGGGTCGTGCTGTCGGGCGAGGTTCGGGGGCCCGATACGATCACCCACGACCGGTTGAAGGCGATCGCGCGCGAGACCGTCAAGGCGATCGGCTATGAGCAGGAGGGATTCCACTGGGAGCGCTTGGAGGTCGATTGCTACGTCCACTCGCAATCCCCGGATATCGCCCAGGGCGTCGACGCCGCCGGCAACAAGGACGAGGGCGCGGGCGACCAGGGATTGATGTTCGGCTATGCCTGCCGCGAGACCCCGGTGCTCATGCCCGCACCGATCTACTATTGTCATGCCATCCTGCACAGCCTCGCCGAAGCCCGGCACGCGGGGTCGATCCCCGGCATCGGCCCTGATTCGAAAAGCCAGCTGACGGTTCGATACCAGGACGGCAAGCCGACGGGCGCCAGCTCGGTCGTCGTCTCGACCCAGCATTCCGCAGACCTCGAACAAGACGAAGTGCGCGAGATCGTTCGCCCGCACGTCGAGAACGTCCTGCCCGAGGGCTGGATGTGCGAAGAGGACGAGTTCTACGTCAACCCGACCGGGCGGTTCGTCGTCGGCGGCCCCGACAGCGACACCGGATTGACCGGCCGCAAGATCATCGTCGATACCTACGGCGGCTCGTCGCCCCATGGCGGCGGCGCCTTTTCCGGCAAGGACCCGACCAAGGTCGATCGCTCGGCGGCCTATGCCGCGCGTTACGTCGCCAAGAACGTGGTCGCCGCGGAACTCGCCGAGCGTTGCGTGATCCAGGTCGCCTACGCGATCGGCGTCTCGAAGCCGTTGTCGGTCTACATCGACACGCTCGGCACCGGCCGGGTCGACGACGACGACCTCGCCAGCGCGGTTCAGCAGGTCATGGACCTCAGCCCACGCGGTATCCGCGAGCATCTCAAGCTCAGCCGTCCGATCTATGCCCGCACCGCGGCCTACGGCCATTTCGGCCGCGAGCCGGAGCCCGATGGCGGGTTTTCGTGGGAGAAGACCGACCTCGTCGAACCCTTGAGGGCCGCTCTGAGCGGCGCCCTCTGACTGGAATCGAGCCGAGATGGCGATCGAGCGGCCCCGCACCCTTCACGGAAGGCGTCGCGGCCGCCGTCTCAGGCCCGGCCGCCAGCGTCTGCTCGATGAATTGTTGCCCAGGCTCGCGATCGATCCCGCCCGGGGCCCGGTCGACCCGGCGGGGCTGTTCGACATGGCGTGCGACGATGTCTGGCTCGAGGTCGGATTCGGCGGTGGCGAGCATCTCACGGCGCAGGCCAGGGCCCATCCCGAGATCGGATTCATCGGTTGCGAGTCCTTCGTCAACGGCATCGCCAAGGCGTTGAGCCTGATCGACGCGGAAAAACTGACCAACGTCAGGATCCTCGCCGACGATGCCCGGCCCTTGATCGACGCCCTGCCGGAGTCCTCGATCGGCCGTTTCTTTCTGTTGTTCCCGGATCCCTGGCCGAAAAAGCGCCATCACGCCCGTCGCTTCGTGTCGCCCGAAAATCTCGACGCGATGGCGCGGATCCTCCGCGATGGCGCGGAATTGCGGATGGCGAGCGACGATATGGAATACATCCGCTGGATGCTGTTCCACACGATCGGCCACGGCGCCTTCGAGTGGCTCGCCCGAGGGCCGGACGATTGGCGCCGACGACCGGACGACTGGCCGGCGACGCGGTACGAGGAAAAAGCCGGCCGAGCCGGCGCCACCTGCGTGTTTCTGCGCTTCCGCCGCCGGCCCCGCAGCGCGCAATAGACGACCCGAAAGACATAAAAGACCTTGTGGATTTCGGCGAAATAACCTACATACCCGGCAACGAAATAAATCCCATACGGTTGCATGGTGCGACCGAGCGAGTGGGTGGGCCCTGGGCCCGCCCATTTTGGTTTCGGATCGATTGGCATGGAGATCACGGATCGCGTTGAAAGCATTATCGCCCCGGTGTTGGGCGACATGGGCTATGACATCGTGCGTGTCCGGCTATCGGGCGGGAATCGGCCGAATTTGCAGATCATGGCCGAACGCCGGGACCAGATGCCGATGACGGTCGACAATTGCGCCGAGATCAGCCGCACGGTCTCGGCGATGCTCGACGTCGAGGACCCGATCCCGGACAACTACGTGCTCGAGGTCAGCTCGCCCGGCATCGACCGGCCCTTGGTCCGGCCCGGCGATTTCGAACGCTTCGCGGGTCTCGAAGCCAAGGTCGAGCTCCGGCGCGCGATCGACGGACGCCGGCGGTTTCGCGGTCGGCTCGTGGGAATCGACGACGGCGTCGTCCGGCTGGAGACCGCGGACGGCGAGGCGACCTTGCCGTTCGAGGAGATCGGCAACGCCAAGCTGGTGATCACCGACGACTTGCTGGCGGCGGACGAAAGCGCCGCCGCAACCAACGAAGGACAGGCTTAATATGTCGGAAACTGCTGTTGTTCACGCCAGGACCGAACTCCTGCAAGTTGCCGATGCGGTGGCGCGGGAGAAGGCGATCGACCGCGAACAGGTTCTCGAAGCCATGGAACAGGCGATCCAGAAGGCCGGATGCACCAAATACGGACAGGAACACGACATTCGCGCCGAGATCGACCGCACGAACGGCGAAATCCTGTTGGCGCGTTACATCGAGGTCGTCGAGGAGATCGAGAACGAGGTCACCCAGGTGACCCTGGAGGAGGCGAAAAAGCGCAAGGCGGACGCCGAGCTCGGCGAATTCCTGGTCGACCCGCTGCCGCCGATCGATTTCGGCCGCATCGCCGCCCAGACCGCCAAGCAGGTCATCGTGCAAAAAGTCCGCGAGGCCGAGCGCGAGCGCCAGTACGAGGAATACAAGGACCGGGTCGAGGAGATCGTCAACGGTCTGGTCAAGCGTATGGAGTTCGGCAACGTGACGGTCGATCTCGGCCGCGGCGAAGCGGTCATCCGGCGCGAGGAGCTGTTGCCGCGCGAGAGCTTCCGCCGCGGCGACCGGGTGCGCTCCTACATCTACGACGTGCGCAAGGAGCAGCGCGGACCGCAAATCTTCCTCTCGCGGACCCATCCGCAGTTCATGGCCCAGCTGTTCGCCCAGGAAGTACCGGAAATCTACGACAACATCATCGAGATCAAGGCGGTCGCGCGCGACGCCGGCAGTCGGGCCAAGATCGCCGTGCTCTCGCACGACAGCAGCATCGACCCGGTCGGCGCCTGCGTCGGGATGCGCGGCAGCCGTGTCCAGGCGGTGGTCTCGGAGCTTCAGGGCGAGAAGATCGACATCATCCCGTGGTCGGCCGACCCCGCGACTTTCATCGTCAACGCCCTGGCGCCGGCCGAGGTCGCCAAGATCGTGCTCGACGAGGACGCCCACAAGATCGAAGTCGTCGTGCCGGACGAGCAGCTCAGCCTGGCGATCGGGCGGCGCGGCCAGAACGTACGCTTGGCCTCGATGCTGTCGGGCTGGGAAATCGACATCCTGACCGAGGACGAGGAGTCCGAGCGTCGGCAGAGCGAACGCAAGGAGCGCAGCGAGCGCTTCATCGAGACCCTCGACGTCGATGACATGCTGGCCAACCTGCTGGTCACCGAAGGGTTTAGCAGCGTCGAGGAAGTCGCCTATGTGCCGATCGAGGATCTCGGCTTGATCGAAGGTTTCGGTGAAGATGTCGCGACAGAGCTGCAGACCCGCGCCCGGAATTTCCTCGAGGCCGAGAACGAACGCCTCGCCCAGCGTCAGAAAGAGCTCGGCATGGAGGACGCGATCGCCGAGGTGCCGGGTCTGACGCCGGTCATGTTGGTGGCGCTTGGCGAGCATGGTATCAAGACGCTCGAGGATTTCGCCGATCTCGCGGGCGACGAGCTGACCGAACCGGAGGAGGGGCTGCTCAAGGATCACGACCTCGGCCTGGAGACCGCCAACGAGATGATTATGGCGGCCCGGGTGCTTGCCGGCTGGTTCACCGAGGAGGAACTCGCCGCGGCCCGAGCCGAAGCGGAGGCCGAAGCGGAGGCCGAAGGCGAAGACGGCGAAGCAAATGCGGCGGAAGGCGATGCCGAGGCTGCGCCGGCGGCGGAGAAGGATTAGGGAACGACGGACATGTTGGCGACGGGTCAGGACACCTACGACGGCGGGGCGGCGGCCATGGCAGCCGCGGACTCCCTGCGTCGGTGCATCGTCACCGGCCAGGCGTGGCCGCGCGCGGCGTTGGTGCGATTCGTCGTCGGCCCCGAGGGCGCGGTCGTTCCAGACATCGCCGAACGCCTGCCGGGGCGCGGCCTCTGGGTCCACGCGGACCGGGACACGATCGCCGCGGCGGCCGCGCGCAACGTGTTCGCCAAATCGGCGCGGCGGCGGGTAGATGTCACGGACGGGCTCGCCGACAGTGTCGAGGCGATGCTGGTGGGGCGATGTGTCGACTATATCGGTCTGGCCCGGCGCGCCGGCGGTGCGGTCGCCGGCTTCGAGAAGGTTCGGGCCTGGCTCGAGGGCGGCCGGGCGGCGCTGTTGCTCGCGGCGCGCGACGGTGCGGCCGACGGCCGGGCCAAGCTCCGCGCCTTGGTCCGGGAGGCGACGGTGCGGGACGAACTCGTCACCGCCGAGTTGGCCGCGGCCTTCGGGCGCGAACGCGTGGTCCATGTGGCGATCGCCGCCGGCGCGCTGGCGGACAAGATCGAAGCGGAATTGACGCGGTTGGCCGGATTCCGGCCGACCACCGGGTGATGGGGACAGGGATGAGCGAAAAGAACGAAAACGAAGGCAAATTGACGCTCCGCCGACCCGGCCGACTGGAGCTGAAGAAGACTGTCGAATCGGGCCAGGTTCGCCAGAGCTTCAGTCATGGTCGCTCCAAGGCCGTCACCGTCGAGGTCAAGAAGAAGCGCACTTTCGAGCGCGGCGAAGGCGGTCGCATGGAAGCGGTCCGCGAATCCGAGAAAGCCGCCACGGCGGCGGAGCAAGCCGGCCTGGCCGAGGCCGAGGTCAGCACGCTGACCGAGGAAGAGCGTGCCGCCCGCATCCGGGCGCTCAAGGGTGCAGCCCACGATACCGAATTGCGCCAACTCGCCGAGGTCGAGGAAACCCGGGCCCGCGAGCAGGAAGAGGAAGCCCGCAAGCGCAGCGAGGAAGACGATGCCCGGCGGCGCAGCGAAGAGGAAACCCGGCGCCGCACCGAAGAGGAATCCAGGCGCAAGGCGGGCGAAATAGCGGAAGCGCCAGGCCTGGCGCGAACCGAGGGCCGCCGTCCCGAACGCAAGGCCGACGCCTCGGCGCCGGCCGGTCGCCGCAGGACCGAGGCCGAACGCGAGCGCACGCCGCCGCCGCGCTCGCGTCAAGACCCGCGCCGCCGCGCCGGCAAGCTGACGATTTCCCAGGCGCTCGACGCCGCCGACGGCGATGGAAACCAAGAAGAGCGGGTCCGCAGCCTCGCCGCGTTGAAGCGCGCGCGCGAGCGCGAACGCCAGCGCGCCCGGGAGCAGCGCGCCTCGGGCGAGACGCAGATGATTGTCCGCGAGGTGGTGATCCCGGAGGCCATCACCGTTTCCGATCTCGCCAACCGCATGGCGATTCGCGGCATCGATGTGATCAAGTCGTTGATGAAGCTCGATATCATGGCGACGACCCACCAGGTGATCGACGCCGATACCGCGGAATTGATCGTCAACGAGTTCGGCCACAAGGTGAAGCGGGTCTCGGAATCGGACGTCGAGGTTGGCATCGCCGGCGAGGAGGACCTGGAAGAGACGCTCACGCCGCGGGCGCCGGTCGTGACCATCATGGGGCACGTCGACCACGGCAAGACCTCGCTGTTGGATGCGCTCAGGGAAACCGACGTCGCGGCCGGCGAGTCCGGCGGCATCACCCAGCACATCGGCGCCTATCAGGTCGAGCTCACCGGCGGCCAGCACATCACCTTCCTCGACACGCCGGGCCACGAGGCGTTCACCCAGATGCGTTCGCGCGGCGCCCAGGTAACCGATATCGTGGTCCTCGTGGTCGCCGCCGACGACGGCGTGCAGCCGCAGACCGACGAGGCGATCAACCACGCCAAGGCGGCCGGGGTGCCGATGATCATCGCGATCAACAAAATCGATCGGCCCGACGCCAACCCGGACAGGGTGCGCAACGATTTGCTGAGCCACGAGCTGGTGGTCGAAAAGCTCGGCGGCGATATTCTCGACGTCGAGGTCTCGGCGACCGAGAAGACCAATCTCGACAAGCTCGAGGAGGTGATCCTGCTGCAGGCGGAAATCCTCGAGCTCAAGACCAATGCCGACCGGCCGGCCCAGGGCACGGTCATCGAGGCCAAGCTGGAGCAGGGCCGCGGTCCGGTCGGAACGGTCCTGGTGCAGCGCGGCACGCTGCGCCCGGGCGACGTATTCATCGCCGGTCCGGAATGGGGCCGCGTCCGGGCGCTGGCCGACGATCGCGGACGCGCCGTCGAGGAAGCCGGCCCGTCGATGCCGATCGAGGTCCTGGGGCTTCAGGGGACACCGTCGGCGGGCGACGACTTCACGGTCGTCGAGGACGAGGCGCGGGCTCGCGAGATCACCGATTACCGCCAGCGGACCGAGCGTTCCAAGGCGCTGGCGCTATCCGGCCGCGGCACGCTGGAGCAGATGTTCGACCAAATCAAGGCCGGCGAGGCGGCGGAACTGCCGGTCGTCGTACGCGGCGACGTGCAGGGCTCGGTCGAGGCCATTATCGGCGCGCTCGAAAACATCTCGACCGAGGAGGTCAAGATGAACGTGCTGCACAGCGCGGTCGGCGGGATCACCGAGTCCGACGTGACACTCGCCGGCTCTGTCGGCGGCGTGATCATCGGCTTCAACGTCCGCGCCAACCCACAGGCGCGCGATTTGGCGCGCCGGGACCAGGTCGACATTCGCTATTACTCGGTGATCTACGACGTGATCGACGACATGAAGAATTTGCTCGGCGGCATGTTGGCGCCGGAGGTCCGGGAGACCCAGATCGGCTACGCCGAAATTCGCGAGGTGTTCGGTATCTCCAAGGGCTCGAACGCGGCCGGTTGCATGGTGACCGAGGGCAACGTGCGACGCGGCAACAAGGTACGGCTGCTGCGCGACGACGTGGTGATCTACGAAGGCAGCCTCAAGACGTTGAGGCGGTTCAAGGACGATGTCCGCGAGGTCCAGCAGGGATACGAATGCGGCATGTCGTTCGAAAACTACGACGACATCAAGGAAGGCGACGTCGTCGAGTGTTTCGAGACCGAGGAGGTCGCCCGCACCCTGTAGGGGCGCGCGCCGCCCATGGCGCCACCCGTTCGGCGAAGAGACATGGCAAAAAGCAAGGAACCAAGTGTGCGCCAACTGCGCGTCGGCGAGGAATTGCGGCACGTGCTGTCGCAGGTCCTGGGCCGCGGCGAGTTGCGCGACCCGGCGCTCAACGGCCGCTCGATCACCGTAACCGAGGTCCGCGCCAGCCCCGACCTGCGCCGGGCTACGGTCTATGTCATGCCGCTCGGCGGCGAGGACAGCGAGGACGTGATCGAAGCGCTGCGCCGTGCCGCCCCTTACCTTCGTCGCCAACTGGGCCGGCAGGTGCATCTCAAATTCACCCCCGAGCTGACTTTCGAGCATGACGAAATCTACGACCAGGCGGCCGGAATCGATGCGGTGCTGCGGCGGCCAGAGGTCGCGCGCGACCTGACGGCCGACGCGGACGGCGATGGCGAGACGTAAGCGCAAGGGCGATCCGGTGCATGGCTGGATCGTCGTCGACAAACCGGCCGGTCGGACCTCGACCTCGGTCGTCGGCACGGTCAAGCGGATCACCAACGCGGCCAAGGCGGGCCATGGCGGCACCCTCGACCCGATCGCGACGGGCATCCTGCCGATCGCGCTCGGCGAGGCGACAAAGACCGTTTCCTTCGTCATGGACGGGGCCAAATGCTACCGGTTCACCCTCGCCTGGGGCGTCGCAACCGATACCGACGATAGCGAAGGCGAGGTGGTGGCGACGAGCGACGTTCGGCCCGACCGCGCCGCGATCGAGGCGGTCCTGCCGCAATTCGTTGGCGAGATCGAACAGGTGCCACCGACCTACTCCGCGATCAAGGTCGGCGGGCGGCGCGCCTACGACCTGGCGCGCAAGGGCGAGGTCGTCGATCTGGCGCCGCGCCGCATCGCAATCCACGATCTCGGCCTGACCGGGATGGAGGGAACGGAATCGGCGACTTTCGACGTGGTTTGCGGCAAGGGCGCCTATATGCGGGCGTTGGCGCGGGATATCGCGCTTCGGCTCGGCACCGTCGGGCATATCGCGGAACTCAGGCGCACCGCTGCCGGCCCTTTTACCGAAAACCATGCGATTTCGCTGGACGAACTGGAAAGTTTTGGGCAGAGTGCCGCCGCTTTGGAGCACCTGCACCCGGTCGAGACCGCGCTGGACGACATCCCGGCACTGGCCCTGACCGAGCAGGAAGCGAGCCGCCTCCGAAATGGGCAGGCGGTTTCTCTTTTGCGCAAGGTCGATCTCGACCGCATCGCCGACCTCGAGGAAGGCGACGTGGTTTTGGCTTTGACCATGGGCAGACCCATCGCGCTGACGCGCTACCACGCGGGCGAGGTTCGCCCGATGAGAGTGCTGAATTTGTGAGTTAACGGAGTATTCGATGTCGATTACAGCCGAACGCAAGCAGGAACTCGTCAACGAGTTCAAGAAAAATCCCGAAGACACCGGGTCGGCCGAGGTTCAGGTCGCGATTCTGACGGAACGCATCCGCAACCTCACCGAACACATGCAAATGCACAAGAAGGACTTCCACTCCCGGCGAGGGCTTCTTGTCATGGTCGGCAAACGCCGCCGCCTTCTCGACTACGTGAAGAGAAGGGACGTCGCGCGTTACGAGTCGCTGATCCAGCAGCTTGGACTGCGCCGCTAGGCGCTTGCCACCGGGGCGACCCGTTCCCATGGTGGGAGCGCGCGCCAGGCCGGGGAAATCGACTGTAGGTATGCAGGAGATAATCACACAAGACCGGGAAGGCCCCGTCAGAGCCATGGCCGCAGGCAATGGGGCCTGCGACGCTATGGAATCCGAAGGATGGATAGATGTTCAATATCACCAAGAAGGAAGTAAATTTGGGCGGCCGCCCGTTGACGTTCGAAGTCGGCCGCATGGCGCGCCAAGCTGACGGCGCGGTTCTCGTAACATATGGCGGCACACAGGTGCTCTGCACCGCGGTCGCCCAGCATCAACCCCGGGAAGGCATCGATTTCTTCCCGCTCACCGTGAACTACCAGGAGAAGACGTTTGCCGCCGGCAAGATCCCGGGCGGCTTCTTCAAGCGCGAGGGACGGCCGTCGGAGAAGGAGACCCTGACGTCGCGGCTCATCGACCGGCCGATCCGGCCGCTCTTCCCCAGCGGTTTCCGCTGCGAGACCCAGGTCATTTGCACCGTTCTGGCGCACGACCTGGAAAACAATCCGGATATCGTCAGCCTGATCGGCGCCTCGGCGGCGCTGACGATCTCGGGGATCCCGTTCCTCGGGCCGATCGCCGGCTGCCGCGTCGGTTACATCGACGGCGACTACGTGCTCAACCCGCAGCTCGACGAAATGGGCTCGACGACCCTGGATCTCATCGTCGCCGGCACCCGGGACGGCGTGCTGATGGTCGAATCGGAGGCCCACCAGCTCGACGAGGACGCCATGCTGGGCGCCGTGATGTTCGGTCACCGCGAGTTCCAACCGGTGATCGACGCGATCATCGATCTCGCCGAATCCTGCGCCAAGGAGCCCCGCGAGATTCCGGGCGCGCCGGAGGGCCAGGAGGAGGTCGAGAAGCGGGTCGGCGGGTTGGCCGAGGCGCCGCTGCGCGAGGCTTACAAAATCACCGAGAAGCAGGCCCGGGTCGCGGCGCTCGATAGCGCCAAGGCGGCCACGCTCGAGGCCCTGGCCGAGGAAGAGCTCGATCGGAACCTTGTCTCGGGCTCCTTCAAGGCGCTCGAGAAGGACATCGTGCGCGGCAATATTCTCAAGACCGGCCAGCGGATCGACGGCCGCGACACCAAGACCGTTCGCCAGATCGTGGCCGAGGTCGGGGTTCTCGGCCGCGCCCACGGGTCGGCCTTGTTCACCCGCGGCGAAACCCAGGCGCTGGTCGTCGCCACGCTCGGCACCGGGCAGGACGAGCAGATCATGGACGTGCTCGAGGGCGAATACCGCGAGAGCTTCCTGCTACATTACAACTTCCCGCCCTATTCGGTCGGCGAGGCGTCGTTCCTGCGCTCGCCGGGCCGCCGCGAGATCGGCCACGGCAAGCTCGCCTGGCGGGCGATCCGGCCGCTGCTGCCTTCGAAGGAGGACTTTCCCTATACGATCCGCGTGGTCTCCGAGATCACCGAGTCGAACGGCTCGTCCTCGATGGCGACGGTGTGCGGCTCGTCGATGTCGCTGATGGACGCGGGCGTGCCGCTCGCCGAGCCCTGTGCCGGCATCGCCATGGGGCTGATCAAGGAGGGCGACGATTTCGCCGTCTTGTCGGACATTCTCGGCGACGAGGACCACCTCGGCGACATGGACTTCAAGGTCGCCGGGACGGTGAACGGCATCACCGCGCTGCAGATGGACATCAAGATCACCTCGATCACCGAGGAGATCATGCGTGTGGCACTGGCCCAGGCGCGCGACGGTCGGCTGCACATCCTGGACGAGATGGCGGCGGGCATCGCCGCCGCCCGCGAGGACGTCTCCGAGCACGCGCCGCGGATCACCACGATCAGCATCCCGCGCGACAAGATCCGCGAGGTCATCGGGACCGGCGGCAAGGTGATCCGCGAGATCTGCGAGGTCACCGGCGCCAAGATCGACATCGAGGACGACGGCACCGTCAAGGTCGCCGCGGTCGACCAGGACGCCGGCGACCGCGCGGTCGAGTGGATCAACTCGATCGTCGCCGAACCCGAGGTCGGCACCATCTACAACGGCAAGGTGGTGAAGATCATGGACTTCGGCGCGTTCGTGAACTTCCTCGGCAGCCGCGACGGCCTGGTCCACATCTCCGAGTTGGCGCAGGAACGCGTCGGGACGGTCGAGGACGTGGTCAAACTCGGCGACGAGGTCAAGGTCAAGGTGATCGGCCTCGACGACCGCGGCAAGGTCAAGCTGTCGCTCAGGGCGGTCAATCAGGAGACCGGCGAGGAAATCCCGGTCGAGCCGCGTGGCGGTGGCCGCGGCGGGCGTGGCGGCGGCCGACCGCCCCGCGACCGGCAACGCGCCAGCGGCGAAAACTAGGCCTTACCATAGCCTGAAACCCGGCGGGCGGCGGTTGATTCCGCCGCCCGTTTCGCGTTTGCAACGAAATTTCGTAATCGCCACCGGAGAGGCTCCCTCCGGTGGCGCGGCCTATGGCGTCTGGCGATTGGGTTCGGCGGCGGCGCCCGACGGCTCACCGGACCTTGGCGAGTGGAATTATCTGTTCGAAGCGGACGGCTCGAACCCGCTGGCGCGCTCGTCGCGGTCGGTCGGGGCGAGCTCGCTTGCGGGGTCGCCGGCGATGCGGGTCGCCTGCATGATGCGCGTTTCGCTGAAGTCATAGGGCCGCGCCCGGTGCATGACGCAGCGATTATCCCAGATCATCAGGTCGCCCGGTTGCCAATTTTGCGTGTAGGTCCGCGGCGGCTGGCAAGCGAATTCGATGAGATCGTCCAACAGGCTTTGCGCTTCGGCGTCGTCGAGCCCCGGAATACGGTAGGCGTGCCGGCCGATGCAAAGCGACTTGCGGCCGGTAGTTGGATGCGTGCGCACCAGCGGGCGAAGCGGCGCGCCCTTGGTATGGTAGCCATAACCGGCGCCGGTCTCGACAATGTGCCCGATCTTGGCCTGGCTCTCGTAGAGCGAGTGATAGGCGGAGAGGTCCTCGATGCGTGCTTTCCGATCCTCGTCGAGCGCATCGTAGGCGGCGCGCATATCGGCCAATTCGGTCTCGCCGCCGGTCGGCGGCACGACCTTCGCGGTGAGCACGCCCGCCTTGGCCGCGAGCGGCATGTAGGTGCTGTCGATATGCCAGCCCTCGTTGCCGCGCAAAGTTTGGTAGCGATGCTCCTCGGGCTTTAATACGTCGCCATCCGGCTTCTGGTTGCTGATCGAAACGGCCTTGTGGTCGGGGTCTGGACGCAACAGCTCGATGTCGCCGAAGCGGCTCGAGAACGCGACCTGCGCCTCGGCGCTCAGGTTCTGGGCGGGGAATACCAGTGCTGCATACTCGTGAAAGGCGTCCTCGACGCGCCGCCACTCGATATCGTCCAAGTCGGCGAGGTCGATGCCCGTGATCGTGGCGCCGAGCGTGGCATCGATGGGCGTGATGGTTGGCTCCATGTGACACTCCTGCCTGGCGGGCTCTCGATACGAGGTAATGCCCGAAACCGCCTAGTCCGGCGGGATGGCCATGCCGATGACGTTGTAGCCGCAATCGACGTAGAGGGTCTCGCCGGTCACCGCACTGGAGAGGTCGGAGAGGAGATAGAGCCCGGCGCCGCCGATGTCGTCGAGCGCCACGTTGCGCCGCAAGGGCGCGTTCTCGCCCTGCCATTTGTAGACGAAGCGGGCGCTGGCGATCGCCGAGCCCGCCAGCGTGCGCATCGGCCCGGCCGAGATCGCGTTGACCCGGATGCCTTGGGGCCCGAGATCGACCGCGAGGTAGCGCACGCTCGCCTCGAGCGCCGCCTTGGCGACGCCCATCACGTTGTAGTGCGGCATCACCCGCTGCGAGCCGTCGTAGGTCAGGGTCAGGAGATTGCCGCCATGGGGCATCAGCCGGGCGGCGCGCCGGGCGATTTCGGTGAACGAGTAGCACGAGACGTCGAGGGTATGGCGGAAGTTTTCGCGGCTGGTATCGACATACCTGCCCTTGAGCTCGTCCTTGTCGGAATAGGCGATCGCGTGGACCACGAAGTCGAGCGATCCCCAGGCCGCGCCGAGCGCCTCGAAGGTCGCGTCCAGGGTGCCGTTGTCGACGACGTCGCAGGGCAATACCAAGGCCGAGCCCAACGATTCGGCGAGCGGCTCGACCCGGCGGCCCAAGGCCTCGCTCTGATAGGTGAAGGCGAGCTCGGCACCGTGCCGCGACAGGGTCTCGGCGATGCCCCAGGCGATCGAATGGTCGTTGGCCACGCCCATGACCAGGCCGCGCTTGCCGGCCATCAGGGCGTCGGGCGCGACGGGCGCGGCGGTCTCTTTCGTCGGGGCTGGCGGGGTGTCGGGCACGAGGCGTCTCGATTCAATTATCGTTGTTTTTCAGGCGACCAGGTCAGCCGTCGTACCGTTTCAGCACCAACGTCGCGTTGGTGCCGCCGAAACCGAAACTGTTGGAGAGCACGCAGTCCAGCGCGACGTCGTCCTCGCGCTCGCGCACGATCGGGAAGTCCGCCGCCCCCTCGTCGAGCTCCTCGATGTTGGCCGAAGCGGCGATGAAGCCGTTCTCCATCATCAACAGCGAATAGATCGCCTCGTGGACGCCGGTGGCGCCTTGGGAATGGCCGGTCAGGGACTTGGTCGAGCTGATCTTCGGCAGATTGTCGCCGAATACGGTGCGGATCGCCTCGAGCTCGCGGATGTCGCCGACCGGGGTGCTGGTCCCGTGGGTGTTGATGTAGTTGATCGGGTCGTTGAGCCCGGCGAGCGCCATGCGGATACAGCGCTCGGCCCCTTCCTGGCTCGGCTGGACCATGTCGGCGCCGTCCGAGGTGGCGCCGTAGCCCGCGATCTCGCCGTAGATCTTGGCGCCGCGCGCCTTGGCGTGCTCGAGCTCCTCGAGAACCACCACGCCGCCGCCGCCGGAGATGACGAAGCCGTCCCGGTTGGCGTCATAGGGCCGGCTCGCGGTCTCGGGCGCATGGTTGTATTTCGACGACAGCGCCGGCATCGCGTCGAACAGCAGGGTCAGGGTCCAATGCAGCTCCTCGCCGCCGCCGGCAAACACGATGTCCTGCTTGTCCCATTGGATCAACTCGGTGGCGTTGCCGATGCAGTGCGACGAGGTCGAGCACGCCGAGGTGATCGAATAATTGACGCCCCTGATCTTGAACGGCGGGGCGAGCGTCGCCGATGTGGTGCTCGACATGGTGCGCGGCACCATATAGGGACCGACCCGCTTGGCGTTCTTCTCTCGGAAGGTGTCGGTCGACAGCAGCAGGCTCTTGGTCGAGGGACCGCCCGAGCCCATGATGATGCCGGTGCGTTCGTTCGAAACCTCGTCCTCGGTCAGCCCCGAATCGGCGATCGCCTGCTCCATCGCGATATAGGTGTAAGCCGCGCCGTCGCCCATGAAGCGGCGGATCTTGCGGTCGATCCGCTCTTCGATGTCGATTTTGATGGCGCCATGGACGTGGCTGCGGAAGCCGAGTTCTTCGTATTCGTCGCTGTGTTCGATGCCGGATCGGCCCTCGCGCAGGGACTCGACGACCTCTTCCTTGGTGTTGCCGATGCAGGAGACGATTCCCAGACCGGTGACTACGACCCGCCGCATGTGTGCTCCGTCAGGATTGTTCGGGCGAGGAGAACAGGCCGACCCGGATGTCCTTCGCCTCGTAAATCTGTTCGCCGTCGACCTTCATGATGCCGTCGGCGATGCCCATCACCAGCTTGCGCATGATCACGCGCTTGACGTTGATGTGGTAGCTGAGCTTCTTCGCGGTTTCCAGGACCTGGCCCGAGAACCTGACCTCGCCGACACTGATCGCCCGGCCCTTGCCGATGCCGCCGAGCCAGCCGAGGAAGAACCCGACGAGCTGCCACATGGCGTCGAGGCCAAGCGTGCCCGGCATCACCGGATCGTTCTCGAAATGACACTTGAAGAACCAAAGGTCCGGCTTGATGTCCATTTCGGCGTCGATCACGCCCTTGCCGTGGTCGCCGCCCTTGTCGGAAATCTTGACGATGCGGTCGAGCATCAGGAACGGCGGCAGCGGAAGCTGCGCATTGCCCTCGCCGAACAGGCGGCCATGCGCGCACTCCAACAGCTCTTCGAGGCTGTAATTACCCTTTTTGATGAAAGCCAAGGCTCGTCCTCTCCCTAGGACACTCCCTCACGTGAGCGCTACCAATATCCCAGGTCGCGTCATATGACAATGCACTCTGCCGGCCACGTCCCGGCGGCGTTGCGCGTGGTTAAATTCGAGGTAATGTCTCCGGTTTCCAATTGCAACCCCGGCGCGGCACTCGAGGGTCCCTGTCAAACGTCGAGATTGGCCACGTTGAGCGCGTTTTCCTGGATGAATTCGCGGCGCGGCTCGACCAAATCGCCCATCAGGGTCGAAAACAGCTCGCCGGCCTCGTCCGCATGGCTGATCTTGACCTGCAGCAGCGTTCGCGCGTCCTCGTCCATGGTGGTCTCCCAAAGCTGCTCCGGGTTCATTTCGCCAAGACCCTTGTAGCGCTGCACCGTGATCCCCTTGCGCCCCAGCTCCATAACCTGATCCACCAAGGCGACCGGGCCAGTGATGCGGAACTCCGCGTCCTTGCTGATAAGTGTGGGATATTGGTCGTAGCGCTTCTGCAACTCGACCGCCATGGCGTCGAGCCGGCGGCCCTCGGCGCTGCGGATCAGGGCGCCGTCGATCTCGTAAGTCTGGGTCACGCCGCGCAGCGTGCGGGCGAACTCGAGACCGCCCGAGTCGCTCGGCCGGCCTTGCCATCCGCGCTCGAGCGGATCGGCCAGCATGTCGAGGCGGTGCGCGACGTATTCCGCCGCCTTTGCCGCCATCTCCGGGTCGTCGAGCACCGCCAGGTTGAGCGCACCGGCGATCGCCGTCTGCTCGACGACGTTGTGGTCGCCGGTCTTGCGGGCGAGCGGCTCGAGGAAATGCTTGACGTTGCGTGCGGTGTCGAACACCTCCCACAATTCCTCGCCGGCGAGCTGGGCGCCGTCGGCGAGCGTCATTACCGCGTCGCCCAAGGCCTCGCGCAGCAGGAAGTCCTCCATCGCCTGGTCGTCCTTGAGGTAGACCTCGGACTTGCCCTTTTGCACGCGATAGAGCGGCGGTTGGGCGATATAGATGTAGCCGCGCTCGATCAGCTCCGGCATTTGGCGGTAGAGGAAGGTCAGCAACAAGGTGCGGATGTGGCTGCCGTCGACGTCCGCGTCGGTCATGATGATGATCTTGTGGTAGCGGCACTTCTCGGCGTCGAAGTCCTCGTGCCCGATGCCGGTGCCGAGTGCGGCGATCAGGGTGCCGATCTCGGCCGAGCCGATCATCTTGTCGAAGCGCGTGCGCTCGACGTTCAGGATCTTGCCCCGAAGCGGCAGGATCGCCTGGAAACGCCGGGCCCGGGCCTGTTTCGCCGAACCGCCCGCGGAATCGCCCTCGACGATGAAGATCTCGGATTTCGTCGGATCGCGCTCCTGACAGTCGGCCAGCTTGCCCGGCAGATTGGCGATGTCGAGCGCGCCCTTGCGCCGGGTCAGCTCGCGCGCCGTGCGCGCCGCCTCGCGCGCGGCCGCGGCCTCGACGACCTTTTGGACGACCTGGCGGGCCTCCGCCGGGTGTTCCTCGAACCATTCGCCGATCTTGCCGTTGACGATCGATTCGATCACCGGGCGGACCTCGGAGGAAACCAGTTTCTCCTTGGTCTGGCTGGAAAATTTCGGGTCCGGCACCTTGATCGACAGGATGCAGGTCAGGCCTTCGCGCGCATCGTCGCCGGTCAGCGCGATCTTCTCCTTCTTGGCGATGCCCGACGAGGCGGCGTAGTTGTTGACTTGCCGGGTCAGGGCGGCGCGGAAGCCGGCGAGGTGGGCGCCCCCGTCGCGCTGCGGGATGTTGTTGGTGAAGCACAGCACCGTCTCGTGGTAGCTGTCGTTCCACTGCATCGCGAGGTCGACGATGATGCCGTCCTTCTCGCCCGAGAACGTGATCGGCGGCTCGAAGACCGCCGTCTTCGAGCGGTCGAGGTAGAGCGCGAAGGCCTCGAGACCGCCCTCGTAGTGGAATTCCTTGACCGGCGTGTCCGGCTTGCGGCCATCGGTCAGCACGATGTGGATGCCCGGATTGAGGAAGGCGAGCTCGCGCAGCCGGTGCTCCAGGGTCGAAAACTCGAATTCGACGTTGGTGAAGGTCCCGGTCGAGGGAGTGAAGGTGATCTCGGTGCCGGAATCCTCGCCCGATTTCCCGATGACCTCCAGGGGCGCGTCCGCTTCGCCGTCCTGGAACCGCATGAAATGGGTCTCGCCGCCGCGCTTGATGGTCAGCGTCAGCTCCGACGACAGCGCATTGACCACCGAGACGCCGACGCCATGCAGTCCGCCCGATACCTTGTAGGAATTCTGGTCGAACTTACCGCCCGCGTGCAGCTGGGTCATGATGACCTCGGCCGCCGAGATGCCTTCCTCGGCATGGATGTCGACCGGGATGCCGCGGCCGTTGTCGACGACGGTGACCGACCCGTCGCCGTTCAGGGTGATCTCGATTCGGTCGCAATGGCCCGCCATCGCCTCGTCGATGGCGTTGTCGACGACCTCGAAGACCATGTGGTGCAATCCGGTGCCGTCATCGGTGTCGCCGATATACATGCCCGGCCGCTTGCGCACGGCGTCGAGACCGCGCAGCACCTTGATCGATTCGGCGCTGTATTCGTCGTCTTCGGGCAGGTCTGCGGCGGTTCCGCTCATCGGCTTACCTTTCTCGTGATCACGATAGCAGCCTGACGGCCGCGTCTTCGACGGCGACGAATTGCGCCTCGCCGGCGAGACCTTCGAACAGGGCGGCGTCGGTGCCGGTCAGCCAGGTTTGTGCGCCGAGATCGCAGATTTCGGCGAACAGCGCCTCGCGCCGGTCGGCATCGAGATGGGCGGCGACCTCGTCGAGCAGCAGCAGCGGAGCCGTCCCGCGCTCGGCCGCCCTGAGCCTCGCGTCAGCCAACACGATGGCGATCAACAGCGCTTTCTGCTCGCCGGTCGAGCACTGATCGGCCGGCGCCTCGGTGTCGAGGTCGGTGACCCGGACGTCGCTGCGCTGCGGGCCGACGCCGGCCCCGCCCGATTGTGCGTCTTCCGGCCGGCCGGCCGCGAGCTCGGCCTTGAGCCGGTCCTCGGCGGCGATCGCCGGACCGTCGTCGAGCCATGTCTCGACGGCGCCGGCGGCCTCGATCGCGGCCTTCGGAAACGGGCCCGTGCCGGCGGCGCAGGCCCGGTTGAGCCGCGCCACCATTTCGCGCCGAGCGGCGGCGATCGCGATCCCGCGCTTGGCCATGGTCTGTTCCAGTGCTGCGAGCCAGGACTCGTCCGACCGTCCCTCGCGCAACAGCCGCGCGCGCTGACGCATGGCGTTCTCGTAAGCGCTGATGCGGCCGGCATGGGCCGGGTCGAAGCCGAACACCAGTCGATCGAGAAAGCGCCGCCGCGCGGCGGCACTGCCGGTAAACAGCCCGTCCATTTGCGGCGTCAACCAGACGATGGTGGTGTATTCCGCCAGCGTCGCCTGGCTGCGCACGACCTCGCCCTCGACCTTGACCACCCGGCGTTCGCCCGACGTCTCGCGCCCGGTGCCGATCTCGGTCGGGCCGTCAGGGCCGACGAGGGTCGCCGCGATCGCCCAACCGCGCGCCCCGCCACGGCGGTCGACCTCTGAAAGCCGCGCTCGCCTGAGGCCGCGCCCGGGGGCGAGGAATGAAATCGCCTCGAGCAAGTTCGTCTTGCCGGCACCATTGGGGCCCGTGAGCACGACCGGACGCGCGTCGACGTCGAGTCGCGCCGCCTGGTAGCAACGGAATTCGGTCAGACTCAACCGCGTCACGGCGAGCGCGACACTGGAAGAGGCACTTAGAGGTTCAGCGCTTGCCAGGTCTTTTCCCCTAAACCCGCATCGGCATCAACACGTAGAGCGCGCTCTTGTCGCTGCTGTCGCGCACGATGGTCGGCGACGCCGCATCGGCGACCGAGAACTCCGCCTGATCGCCCTCGATCTGCTGGGTGATGTCGAGCAGGTAGCGCGCGTTGAAGCCGATCTCGATCGGTGAATCGCTGTATTCGACCTCGATTTCCTCGGTCGCCGTGCCGCTGTCCGGACTCGAGGCCGTCAGGATCAGGTTGTTGCTTTCGGCGCTGAGCTTCACGGCGCGCGACTTCTCGGTCGAAATCGTGGCGACCCGGTCGACCGCGTGGGCGAATTTCTCGCAATCGACCTGCAGGGTCTTGTCGTTGCCTGTCGGGATCACCCGCTCGTAGTCGGGGAAGGTTCCGTCGATCAGCTTGGTCGTCAGCACCGCCCCGCCGAAGGCGAAGCGGATGCCGGTGTCGGACAGCGCCACGTCGATCTCGTCGTCGCTCTCGTCAATCAGCTTGCGCAGCTCGTTGACCGCCTTGCGCGGCACGATGATGCCCGGCATTCCGGTCGCACCTTCGGGCACCTCCATCTCGACCCGCGCCAGCCGGTGGCCGTCGGTCGCGACCGTGCGCAGGACCTCGGCACCATTGGTCTCTGCGGTGTGCATGAAGATGCCGTTGAGGTAATAGCGGGTCTCCTCGGTCGAGATCGCGAACCGGGTGCGGTCGATCAGGGATCTCAACGCCTTCGCCGGGAGGCTGAAGTTGTGCGGCATGTCGCCGCTCGCCATGCGCGGGAAATCCTCGGTCGGCAGGGTCTGCAAAGTGAAATGCGAGCGTCCCGCGCGCAGTGCCATTTGTTCCGAGTCGCCGGTGGCGTCGATTTCGACCTGGGCGCCCTCGGGAAGCTTGCGGACGATGTCGTAGAGCGTGTGCGCCGGCGCCGTGGTGGCGCCGTCGGCCTCGATCGCCGCCTCGACCGATTCGACGATCGCGAGGTCCATGTCGGTCGCGGTCAGCCCGAGGCGGCCGCTTTCCACCTCCATCAGGACGTTCGAGAGGATCGGAATCGTATTGCGGCGCTCGACGACGCTCTGGACGTGTCCGAGCGCACGGAGAAGGGCGGCGCGTTCGATGGTCAGTTTCATGGGCGGATTCGTTTTGTTGAATGTCTTTCGAAGGTCGTTACCGGGGCGTGAAATCGTCCCCTCTGAGGGCCGATTCGGAAGCCATCGGCGGCTTCACACTACGGACCACAAAGTATAGCATGCGACCCCCGGAATCGCGACATATTTAGTGGTTTTTGCGCCGCGGAGTCGGGCCTGGAAAGGCGCGGAAATCGGCGCTTTCCGGGTGCCCGGCCGCGGCTCAGCTCTCGAGCATGCGGCGCAGCAGCTCGATGTCCTCGTTGAAGCCGTTATCCGTCGCCCGAAGCTCGTCGACCTTGCGCACCGCGTGCATCACCGTGGTGTGGTCGCGGCCGCCGAATTTGCGGCCGATTTCCGGCAGCGAACGCGATGTGAGCTGCTTCGAGAGATACATCGCGACCTGACGCGGCCGGGCCACCGCGCGCGCCCGGCGCGAGGAATACATTTCCGACAAACGGATGTTGAAATGCTCCGACACCCGCTTCTGGATCTCCTCGATCGTGACCCGCCTGTCGTTGGCGCGCAGGATGTCGTGCAGGACTTCCTGGGTGTTCTCGAGCGTCACCGCCCGGCCGACCAGACTGGCATAGGCGACGATGCGGTTCAGCGCCCCCTCGAGCTCGCGTACGTTGGAGGTGATCTTGTGGGCCAGGAACTCCATCACCTTGGGCGGCACCTCGGCCTCGTGCTGGTCGGCCTTGGTCTGCAGGATGCCGAGGCGCAGCTCGTAGGTCGTCGGGTGGATATCGGCGACCAGCCCCCAGCCGAGGCGCGACTTCATGCGCTCCTCCATGCCCTCCAGGTCGTTCGGCGACTTGTCGGCCGAGATCACCACCTGGTGGTTCTGGTCGACCAGCGCGTTGAAGGTGTGGAAGAACTCTTCCTGGGTGTTCTCCTTGCCGGCGATGAACTGCACGTCGTCGATCATCAGCACGTCGACCGAGCGGAACTGCTCCTTGAAGGCGACCGTGTCCTTGTAGCGGAGCGCGCGGATGAAATGGTACATGAACTTTTCGGCCGAAAGGTAGATCGCGTGGCGCTCCGGCCGCGTCCGGCGCAGGTGCCAGGCGATGGCGTGCATCAGGTGGGTCTTGCCGAGCCCGACCCCGCCATAGAGGAAAAGCGGGTTGTAGGGCACCGTGTCGGCCTCCGCGACGCGCCTGGCGGCGGCGAAGGCGAGTTCGTTGGGCTTGCCGACGACGAAGTTCTCGAAGGTGAAGCGGGGATCGAGGGGCGCCCCGATTTCGTCGCCGGTCGAGCGCGCCTCCTTGGCCGTCGGCGGCCGCTCCAGCGTCGAGGCGGTCTCTGTCCCGCCCTCGACGTAGATGTCGACGCTATGAACCTCGGCCGCCTCGACCGCCCACAGGCTGGCCAGGCGGTCGCCGTACTGGGACTCGACCCAATCCTGCATGAAGCGCGTCGACACCGAGATGCGGACCCGGCCGCCCTCCATGCCCTGAAGCGTCAGGGGCCTGAGCCAACTGCGGTAGGCCGTCTCGCCGTATTCTGCCCGAAGGCGCCCGCGGACCCTTGCCCATTGTGCCGACAGTTTGTCGCCCATGCGGCTTTAAATCCCCTCTCACCGACGCGGTCGGCGCAATGCGATGTTACCCTGACGCCGCCTCGACGAGGCGCGTCTTCTGCAATGCCATCCGGGGGGGGACTTCATCGCTTCGTTTGAGCCGCGTTTGACGCGACCCTTGCCGCATCCCAAACCGGGATGCCGGGACCGCTTCGCTGGGACCGTTCGGCGCCCCGAGGGGTTTATCGAACAGTCAAGTAAAGACCGCTTTGGTGCATGACGAGATGAAAGTAAAAAACATCTATTTATAAAGTATAGTGAACCAGATGCCCTGTTCTCCCGCCGCCTTTTATTGTAGTTAAGCGTCTAATACATCGAAGCGTGAATTTCGGAACTTGGCGTGCGTCTCCCCAGACGGTGTTGCGAGGACCGAATGTAGCGGTGGTTTTTTCCCGCCGCAACCAGTCCGAAAGGAGAACGTCGCAAATAAATTCGTTGACAATTAGATAGCGAATGAATTCGCACGCCGCTTCGGCCGGGTCCGAAAAATGAAACGAGCCGCGACCCGATCGCGGGTGCGGCCCGGGTGCAACGCCGGTCCGGCGCCTATAGGGCCTTGATGCGGGTGGCGAGGCGCGAGAGCTTGCGCGCCACCGTATTCCGGTGCATCACGCCCTTCCTGACGCCACGGTGGAGGACCGGCATCGCGGTGTTGAGGGCGGTCTCGGCGGCGCCCTTGTCGCCGCCGGCGATTGCCTCCTCGACCCTGCGCAGATAGGTCCTGACGCGGGTCAGGTGCACCCGGTTGACCGCGCTGCGGCGGCCGGTTTGGCGAATCCGTTTTTTTGCTGACCGGCTAATGGCCATGTCGATTCCTGTCCTGGTGTCGGGCGTGAGCGCGTGGGTTATATAGGCCGCTTCCGGCCCCGTCAACACCCGCCCGAGGGCCGGGCGAGCCAAGTATTCCGCCGCGTTCGCGGGCTCGGTTCGGGCCGCGGGACGAAGCGCCGAAGGGGCCGCGACTCGGGGTTAAATTTCTGCTCCCCTATCGGTGCTTGAATTCCGGCGCCCGCTTCTCGATGAAGGCCTTCATGCCTTCCTTCTGGTCCTCGAGCCCGAAGGTCGAATGGAAGGTCCGGCGCTCGAACAGAATGCCCTCGGCCAAGGTCGTCTCGTAGGCGCGGTTGACCGCTTCTTTCGCCATCACCACCACCGGGCGCGACATGCCGGCGATTTTCTCGGCGGTCCGGATCGCCTCCTCCAACAGCTCGTCGGCCGGAACGATGCGGCTGACCAGTCCGGCGCGCTCGGCCTCCTCGGCGTCCATCATGCGGCCGGTGAGGATCATCTCCATCGATTTCGACTTGCCGACGAACTTGGTCAGGCGCTGGGTCCCGCCCGAGCCCGGGAACGTGCCGATGACGATCTCGGGTTGGCCGAACTTGGCGGTATCGGCGGCGAGGATGAAGTCGCACATCATCGCGAACTCGCAACCGCCGCCAAGCGCATAGCCCGCGACCGCCGCGATCACCGGCTTGCGGCATTCGGCGATGCGGCCCCAGTCGACGGTGATGAAGTTCGCGCCGTAGACGTCCATGTAGGTCTTGTCGACCATCTCCGTGATGTCGGCGCCGGCGCAGAACGCCTTCTCGGAGCCGGTCAGGACGATTGCGCCGATCTCGTCGTCGGCCTCGAAGGCGTCGAGCGCCTGGGCGACCTCTTCGACCAGCGCCTTGCAGAGCGCGTTCATCGCCTTCGGCCGGTTCAGCGTGATCAAGCCGACGGGGCCGCGGGACTCCGCGAGGATGTGTTGGTATGCCATATGGTTCGTGCTCCTTGGGAAAGCGTGATGTCGTCAGCGCCGCATCGACGGCGCGCCGCCGGTCGGCGACAGGGTGAAATGGACGACGAGATTGCCGTCGGGGCCGAGAAACCGGATCGCCAGCCGCTCGCCCTCGCGCTGGAACGCCCCCTGGCCGGTCCCGGTCCAGCCGAGCTGCGGCAGGGCCTGTTCGTAGAAGCCCAGCACCTCGGCGCGGCCGACCGCGCCCCGGGCGTAGCTTTCGACCAAGCGGCCCGCCGCCGTGTCGAACACCATGCCCTTGCCCTCGACGACCGCGAGGCCGTCCATCAAGGGTACGTCCTCGAAGCCGGCGAGGAATTTTTCTTCAGCCCCCAGGGCCCCGGGGGCCCCCGGCGCGCCGGCGGCAAACGCGACCAGCAGTGCCAGGGCGGCGATTGAAATCAGGCGTCGCATGCGGGGTGCAATGTGGTCATCTCTGGTGGCCAGGGCAATAGAAAGTCGAGCGCCCGGATTGGACGATTCGCCGCACCACGCCGACACACCCGTCGCGGCCGCAGGGCTCTCCCTCGCGGCCGTAGACCCGCCAGTCGTGCTGAAAATAGCCGAGCTCGCCGTCCGACTGCACATAGTCGCGCAGCGACGAGCCGCCGGCGGCGACCGCTTCCTCTAGCACCGCCTTGATATCCGGCACCAGCCGCGCCGCCCGCTTGCCGGGGATCGTGTGGGCGCTGCGGCGCGGCGAGATTGCGGCGCGGAAAAGCGCTTCGCAGACGTAGATGTTGCCGAGCCCGGCGACGACCTTCTGGTCCAGGAGCGCCGCCTTGATCGGCGATTTCTTGGCCTTCAGCGCGGCGCTCAGCGAGGCGACCGAGAAATCTTCCGACAACGGCTCGGGCCCGAGGGTGCGCAGCATCTTGTGGTCGGCGAGGTCCGCCGCCGGCACCAGGTCCATGAACCCGAAGCGGCGCGGGTCGGTGTAGCGCACGGTGGTCCCCGCCCGCGTCACGATATCGATATGGTCGTGCGGGCGGGCGTTCGGCACCTGGCCCGTGTGGATCACCATCCGTCCCGACATGCCGAGATGCGCCAACAGCACCCACTCGTCGTCGAGGCGGATCACGATGAACTTGGCGCGGCGCTCGACCGCGCGCACCCGGCGGCCCTCCAGGCGCCGGGCGAAGTCGTCGGGCAGGGGGAAGCGCAGATCGTCGCGGCGCTGGGCGACGCGGGCGATCACCTGGCCTTCCAGCATCTGGGCGAGGCCGCGGCAGACGGTTTCGACTTCGGGCAGTTCCGGCATCGCCGCCCGTTCTAGCAAAGCCTTGCGGCCTGCGCTATCGTCGCCGCCATGGAACGAGGGGGCCAAGAGCGAGGCACGACGACCCATTTCGGGTTCCGCGAGGTCGGCATCGAGGACAAGCCCGGGCTGGTCCGCGAGGTCTTCGACAGGGTCGCCGATCGTTACGACCTGATGAACGACCTGATGTCGGGCGGCGTCCACCGGGTCTGGAAGGCGACGCTGATCGACCAGCTCTGCCCGCGCCCGGACATGCATTTGCTCGACGTCGCCGGCGGCACCGGCGACATCGCGTTGCGCTACCTCGCCGGAGGCGGCGGCAAGGTCACGGTCTGCGACCTCAACCAACGCATGATCGAGGTCGGCCGCGACCGGGCCCTCGACCGCGGTCTGGTCGGGGATATCGAGTGGGTCACCGGCGACGCCGAGGCGCTGCCGCTGCCGGACGGCGCGGTCGACGCCTATACCTGCGCCTTCGGCCTGCGCAACGTCACCCATCTGGAGGCCGCGCTGGCGGAGGCCAGGCGCGTGCTGAGGCCCGGCGGAAGGTTCCTGGTGCTGGAGTTCAGCCGCGTCGCGCAGCCGGCGCTCAAAACGCTCTACGACCGCTATTCCTTCACCGTGCTGCCGGCGCTCGGCGGGGCGATCGCCGGCGATGCGCAAGCCTACCGCTACCTTGCGGAAAGCATTCGCAAGTTTCCGCCCCAGGACGCGTTCATGCGCATGATCGAGGAGGCCGGCCTCACCCGGGTCGGCTACCGCAACCTGTCGTGCGGCATCGCGGCGATCCACGCCGCCTGGCGCGTCTGATACCAGAGGGCGATGATAGTGACTCCTTCGGAACGATGATCGCCGGCCTGCTGCATTTCGTCCGCCTGATCGGGATCGCCCGCACCCTGGCGCGCCACGACGCCCTCTTTCCGTTGGAGATGTTTGGGGTCGCACCCCTGCTGGTGGCGGCCCTCAAGCGCCTGCCGGGCGGCAAGGCGTCGGGGCGGCCGGGCGAGCGGCTGTCGCTGGCGCTGCAGGCGCTGGGGCCGAGTTTCATCAAATTCGGCCAGTCGCTCGCGGTGCGCTCGGATTTGCTCGGCGAGGAAATGGCGGAGGACCTCTCCGCACTTCAGGACCGCTTGCCGCCGTTTCCCTCGATCGAGGCGCGCCGGACCGTCGAGCGCGAGCTCGGGGCGCCGGTCAGCGGCCTCTATGCCAAGTTCGAGGACCGCCCGGTCGCCGCCGCCTCGATCGCCCAGGTCCACTTCGCCGAGACCGCCGAGGGCGAGCCCGTGGCGGTCAAGGTGCTGCGTCCCGGCATCGAGGCCGAATTCCGCCGCGACATCGATTTCTTCTATTGGTTGGCGCGAATGGTGCTGCACGCCAAGCCGGCGCTGGCGCGGCTGCGGCCCCTCGAGGTCGTCCGCACCTTCGAGGAAACGGTCTTGCTGGAAATGGATTTGCGGCTCGAGGCGGCGGCGGCCGACGAGCTCGGCGAGAACGCCGCCGGGGACGAGGATTTCCGCGTCCCCAGGGTCGATTGGCAGCACACCGCGCGCCGCGTGCTGACCATCGAGCGCATCGAGGGTATTCCGATCGACGAGGTCGAGCGGCTCGAGGACGCCGGTTTCGACCCGGCGGAGATAATGGAGCGCTCTTCGCGCGTGTTCTTCAACCAGGTGTTCCGCGACGGCTTTTTTCACGCCGACATGCATCCCGGCAATATGTTCGTCGCCCCCGACGGCGCCCTGGTGCCGGTCGATTTCGGCATCATGGGGCGGCTCGACAAGCGGACCCGGAACTTCCTCGCCGATCTGCTGTTGGGGTTCCTGCAACGTGATTACCGCCGCGTCGCCGAGGTTCATTTCGCCGCCGGCTACGTGCCGCCGCACAAGTCGCGCGACGCCTTCATGCAGGCCTGCCGCGCCATCGCCGAGCCGATCTTCGGCAAGCCGCAGCACGAGATCTCGATCGCCCAGCTCCTCGGCCAGCTGTTCCACATCACCGAGACCTTCGAGATGGAGGCCCAGCCGCAGCTCCTGCTGCTGCAGAAGACCATGCTGGTGGCCGAAGGCGTCGGGCGGCGGCTACACCCCATGAGCAACATGTGGCTCATGGCCGAGCCGCTGATCGAGCAATGGATGCATGAAAACCGCGGACCCGAGGCGCGGCTCGCCGATACGGCGGCGGAAATCCGTGTGCGAGTCGAACGTTTGCCCTCGCTCCTGGACAAGGCTGAGCAGCTCGCGGGGCTGGTCTCCGAGCGCGGCCTGAAGCTCGATACAGCGGCGTCCGGTGGCCTCGGCGGGACCGGCGGCGGCGGTTTTTCGGCTGCTCAGTGGCGCGCCGTGGCGATCCTGGCGATCGCGCTTCTGGTCCTCGGAATAATCTTCTAAGTTATTGATGTATTGCAGGTTATTTCTTCCCACAGATTAATTGACCAACGTTCAATAACGTTGTTCAATACCAATTGCAGGCCTGATTTTGGAGCATGGCTGGGAATTCGTTAAGGATGGCGAACGATCCGGCGACAATTTATAGTTAATGGCGGTTACCCGCCTCCCCACTTGCGGCCGGCGGGCGGCGGCATTACCTTTAAATACAGCTTCGGCTTGTGAATAGAGGCGGAGCCGCGGTTTCAAACGGGATAAATTCGGGATGTTGGCGGGAAAACGCATTCTCCTGACCGTCGCGGGCGGCATCGCCGCCTACAAGTGCCACGACCTCATTCGCCGGTTGCGCGAACGGGGGGCGGCGGTGCGTTGCATCCTGACCGAAGGGGGCGCGCAGTTCGTCACCGCGCTCTCCTTGCAGGCGCTCTCGGAGGACAAGGTCTATGGCGACATCTTCTCGCTGACCGACGAATCCGAAATGGGCCATATCCAGCTCTCGCGCGAGGCCGACCTGCTGGTGGTCGCACCGGCGACCGCCGATATCCTGGCCAAGATGGCGGGCGGGCTGGCGAGCGACCTCGCGACCACGGTGCTGTTGGCGACCGACAAGCCGGTCATGGTGGCACCTGCGATGAACGTCCGGATGTGGGAGCACGCCGCGACCCAGGCCAATATCGCCATGCTCGAGGCGCGCGGCGTGATCCGCATCGGTCCCGACGAGGGCGACATGGCGTGCGGCGAGTACGGCATGGGCCGGATGGCCGAGCCGGAGGCGATCGTCGAGGCGATCGAGGATTTTTTCGGCGGTGCAAATAGGCCGCTTGCCGGCCGCCGGGCGCTGGTGACCAGCGGCCCGACCCGCGAGCCGATCGACCCGGTGCGCTATATCGCCAACCACTCGTCCGGCAAGCAGGGCCACGCCATCGCCGCGGCCCTCGCGGGACTCGGCGCCGAGACCCGGCTGGTTACCGGCCCGGTGACCCTGGCCGATCCCGCCGGGGTCGAGGTAATCCATGTCGAGACCGCCCGGGACATGCTGGCGGCCTGCGAGGCCGCGCTGCCGGCCGACATGGCGGTCTGCGCCGCCGCGGTCGCCGATTGGCGAGTCGCCGAAGCGGCGGACGAGAAGCTCAAGAAGAACGGCGGCGGCCCGCCCTCGCTGGAGATGATCGAGAACCCGGATATCCTGAAGTCGCTGGCCGGCGCCGGCAATCTTCGACCGGCGCTGGTGGTCGGTTTCGCGGCCGAAACGGAAAACGTGGTCGCCAACGCCAAGAAGAAGCGCAAGGCCAAGGGCTGCGACTGGATCCTCGCCAACGACGTGTCGCGCGCGACCGGGACCTTCGGCGGCGACGCCAACACCATCCACCTGATCGGCGCAGGGGGGTCCAAGGGGGGTGTCGAGGACTGGCCGCGGATGACCAAGGAGGAGGTCGCGGGCCGGCTCGCAGAGCGCATCGCCGAGCATTTCGGCGGCGGGTCATGAGCCGGGTCACGGTCGAGGTCCAACGGCTTCCCCACGGCAATGGTCTGCCGCTCCCCGACTATGCGACCGACGACAGCGCCGGGCTCGATCTGCTCGCCGCACTCGACGCGGACCTGGTGTTGGCGCCGGGCGGCCGCGCGCTGGTGCCGACCGGGCTCGCCATTGCGCTCCCGCCGGGCTACGAGGCGCAGGTCCGGCCGCGTTCGGGCTTGGCGTTGAAGCACGGCATCACCGTGTTGAACGCGCCCGGCACCGTCGACGCGGACTATCGCGGCGAGGTCGGCGTGATCCTCGCCAATCTCGGCGCGGCGCCGTTCACCGTCTCGCGCGGCATGCGGATCGCGCAATTGGTGGTCGCCCCGGTGACCCATCTCGCCTGGCAGGAGGTCGACGAGCTGCCCGACTCGCACCGCGGCATGGGCGGCTTCGGCTCGACCGGCACCGGCGGGGATTGAGCGATGCTGCGCCTGACCCGCAAGCTGATGTTCGCCATCGAGGCGGTCGTCGACATCGCCTACAACGCCTCCGACGTGCCGGTGCAGAGCAAGGACATCGCCGAGCGCCAGGAAATTCCGCGCCGCTATCTGGAGCAGGTGCTGCAGCGCCTGGTGCGTGCCGGAATCCTGCGCGGGGTCCGGGGGCCGCGCGGCGGCTATCGCCTGGCCCGCGAGCGCCGGCGCATCACCTTGGGCGAGATCACCCGCATCGTCTCGGCGATGGAGGGCACCATGGACCCGCTCGAGAGCTCGACCGGCCCCGACCTCGGCCAGAAGGTGCTGCGGCCGATCTGGCAGGACCTGCAGGATACGGCGCTCGAGCGCCTCGACAAGATCAGCATCGAGGACCTCTGCGCCCGGGCCCGCGACGCCGGCGTCGAATGCGCGGCGCAGGACCAGTTCGACTTCATGATTTGACGCCTCGGCGCCACCGATCCGCTTGCCCTTGTGGCCGTCCGTGGCGCGTTTTACGCTTGATCGCGCGTAAATCGAGAGATTTCACACCGAGTGGATAACGCGGTCATGGACGATGGCGCGGCGCGGCCCGAGGGCCGTATCCGAGAGAGCATTCTGGAGACCATCGGCGAGACGCCGCTGGTGCGTCTCTCGCGCCTCGCCGCCGATGCCGGGGTCGAGGTCGATCTCGTGGCCAAGCTCGAATTCTTCAATCCGCTGGGCTCGGTCAAGGACCGCATCGGCCTCGCGATGATCGAGGCGCTCGAGGCCGAGGGCAAGATCGGCAAGGACACGGTGCTGGTCGAGCCGACCTCGGGCAATACCGGGATCGCGCTCGCCTTCGTCGCCGCCGCCAAGGGCTACCGGCTGATCCTGACGATGCCCGAGTCGATGTCGATCGAGCGGCGCAAGATGCTGTTGCTATTGGGTGCCGAATTGGAGCTCACCCCGGCGGCGGACGGCATGGCGGGCTCGATCCGCCGCGCCGAGGAGCTGATCGCCGAGATCGGCGACGCGGTGATGCCGCAGCAGTTCGACAATCCCGCCAATCCGGAAATCCATCGCCGGACCACCGCCGAGGAGATCTGGCGCGATACCGGCGGCCAGGTCGACGTGGTGGTGGTGGGGGTCGGCACAGGCGGCACCCTGACCGGATGCGCCGAGGTGTTGAAGGAGCGCAACCCGGAGCTTCGGATGATCGCGGTCGAACCCGAGGACAGCGCGGTGCTCTCGGGCCGCCCGCCGGGCTCCCACCGGATCGCCGGCATCGGCGCCGGATTCGTCCCTTCGATCCTGAATACCGAGATGATCGACGAGATCGTCACCATCGCCAACGAAACCGCCTTCGAGATGGCGCGCAAGGCCGCCCAGCTCGAGGGGTTGCCGATCGGCATCTCGTCGGGGGCGGCGATTTCGGCGGCGCTCGAGGTCGCCGGGCGACCCGGGATGAAGGGCAAGCGGATCGTCGTCATCATCCCGAGCTTCGCCGAACGCTACCTTTCGACCGAGCTGTTCGACGGGCTATAAAGGACGGGTTCGAAACGATGAGCGAAATCGACGAAATCACCGACGAGCAACTGATGCGCTATGCGCGTCACGTGGTGCTCGAGGAAGTCGGCGAGGAAGGCCAGGCGCGCCTCTTGCGCTCCAGCGCCCTGGTGGTCGGCGCCGGCGGTCTCGGCTCGCCGGTGTTGATGTACCTGGCGGCGGCCGGGGTCGGGCGGCTCGGCATCGTCGACTTCGACACCGTCGATATCACCAATTTGCAGCGCCAGATCGTCCACGGCACCGAGGACATCGGCCGCGCCAAGGTCGAGAGCGCGATCGACCGTCTCCGCTCGATCAATCCGGAGATCGAGGTCACGACCCACAACGAGCGGCTGGTCGCCGGCAACGCGCTCGATATCATCTCGCGCTACGATCTGGTTGCCGACGGCAGCGATAATTTCGACACAAGGTACCTCGTCAACGACGCGTGCTATTTCGCCAAGGTGCCGTTGGTGACCGCGGCGTTGCTGCGCTACGAGGGCCAACTCACCACGGTCAAGGCTTATCGCGAGGGCGACAATCCCTGCTACCGGTGTTTGTTCCCGAACCAGCCTGACCGCGACCTCGTCCCGGGCTGCGAGCAGGCCGGAATTTTCGGCTCCGTCGCGGGCGTCTTGGGCACCATGCAGGCGACCGAGGTGCTGAAGGAACTGCTCGGCCTCGGCGACGGGCTCTCGGGCCGGCTGCTGCTCTACGATGCGCTCGGCGCCAACCTGCGCGAGCTCAAGGTCCGGCGCGACGCGAAGTGCGCGCTCTGCGGCGAGGCGCCGAGCATCACCGAGCTCGCCAGCGCGGCGGAATAACCCCTTTCATGCCGTCCCCCCGGCCGTCCCCAAGGGCGTCTCAAGCGCCGATCCCCGGGCCGATCGATGTCATCGTTGTCGGGGGCGGCCTTCATGGCTGCTCGGCGGCGCTCCAACTGGCGTTGCGCGGGAAGCGGGTGCGGATCATCGAAATGCGCACGCCGGGGCGGTTTGCCTCGGGGGTCAACGCCGGCGGGGTCCGGCGGCTCGGCCGGCATCCGGCGGAAATCCCGCTCGCCGTCGAATCGCTCGAAATCTGGCAGCGGATCGAGGCGCTGGTCGGCCATGACTGCGGCTTCGAGGCGCACGGCCAGATCAAAATCGCCGAAAACGAAGACGAGATGAAAACCTTGGAGGCGCGCGCCCGGATGGTCCGCGACCTCGGCTACGACCACGAGGAGCCGGTCAGCGGCAACGAGTTGCAACACCTGGTGCCGGCGGTGGCGCCACACTGTGTCGGCGCTCTGGTGTGCCGCGAGGACGGCGCCGCCGATCCGATGCGAACGACGGGCGCGTTTTGGCGCAAGGCGGAATCCCTCGGGGTCGAATTCGCGTTGAACGACGGCGTCACCGGGATCGAGCGCCGGGGCGACGAATGGCACGTGCGCGCCGGCGACCGGCGCTATGCGGCGCCGGTCGTGGTCAATTGCGCCGGGGCCTGGGGCGATCGCATCGCGGCGATGCTGGGGGATCGTGCGCCACTGGCTGCGGCGGCGCCGATGATGATGGTGACCGGCCCCGTGCCGCGCTTCATCGAGCCGGTCTGCGGGCTTGCCGGCGATAAGCTGTCGTTCAAGCAGACGCACGCGGGCACGGTGCTGATCGGCGGCGGGCATCGCGGCGGGGCCGACCGCGATGCCGAGACCGCCGAGCCCGATCCCGCCAAGATGGCGCTCAGCGCCCGCACCGTGTGCCGGGTGTTCCCGATCATGAGCGAGGTGGCGGTGGTCCGGACCTGGTGCGGCATCGAGGGCATCATGCCCGACGAGATTCCGGTTATCGGCCCCGGCCAGGCCGCACCCGACGCCTATCACGCCTTCGGCTTCTCGGCCCACGGTTTCCAGCTCGGCCCGATCGTCGGCCGGATCATCGCCGAGTTGATATTGGATGGGAAGAGTTCGCTGCCGATCGACGCGTTCTCGATCGCGCGGTTCGCCGCGCCGGACAATGGTCTCGGGGTACGAAGCTCGGTGCGGCCTCAGTAGACCAGTTCGTCGTCGGCGCCGCCTTCGGCGATCATGATCTCGCCCTTTGCGGCGAGGTCCTTCGCGTTACTGACCATCTCGGCCTGCGCCTCGTCGACGTCGCGGAGGCGAACCGGGCCCATCGCCGCCATGTCCTCGCGCAGGATCTTCGCCGCGCGCTCCGACATGTTGTCGAAGAACAGATCCTTGACCGTGTCCGAGGCGCCCTTGAGCGCCGTCCCCAGCTTATCCTTGTCGACCGCGCGCAGCAGCGTCTGGATGCCCGCTGGGTCGATCTTCGCCAAGTCGTCGAAGGTGAACATCAGGGCGCGGATGCGCTCCGCTGATTCCCGGTTGCGCTCCTCCAGCATGCCCATGAAGCGGTCTTCCGTCCCCCGGTCTAAGCTGTTGAAGATTTCCGACATCATCTCGTGGCTGTCCTGGGTTTGGGTGCGGGCGAGGTTGGACATGAACTCGTTGCGGAGTGTGCGTTCGACATCGTCCACGACTTCCTTCTGCACCGCCTCCATGCGCAGCATCCGAGAGATGACCTCCATCGCGAAGGTCTCGGGCAGGGTGGTCAGAACCCGCGACGCATGCTCCGACTTGATCTTGGACATGATCACCGCGACGGTCTGCGGGTATTCGTTCTTGAGGTAGTTGGCGAGCACGGTCTCATTCACATTGGCGAGCTTGTCCCACATGGTGCGGCCCGCCGGACCGCGGATCTCCTCCATGATCGTGGCCACCCGCTCTTCGCCGAGTGCATTGCCCAAGGCCCGCTCGGTGCTGGCCATGGTGCCGACCAGGGAGCCGGTCGAGGAAATCTGTTCGGCGAACTCGACGAACAGGCGCTCGACGACCTCGGAGTTTACCGTCCCCAGGTTTGCCATGGTCTGAGAAATCTCGCGGATCTCCTCGTCGTCCATGAGCCCGAAGATCTGCGTGGCGTGCTCCTCGTCGAGCGACAGCATCAGGATCGCAGCCTTCTCGGGGCCGCCCAGGCTTCGGTAGTCGTCACGAACCTGCATCGCTCAGCCTCAATGGTATTGGATCATCCATTTACGGATGATCGAGACCGCCCTGTCCGGGTGTCGCTCGATGATCTCGCCGACCACGCGTCTGGCGGACGCCCTGATCTCGCCGTCGACTCGGCGGGTGTCGATCTCCGACTCGGCCTCTTCATCGGCGCGGGCGTCGAGATAGATCCTCAACATTTTCAGTGCGCGGTCGCTCATTCCCCGGCATTCCGTCCCGGCAATTTGTCCTCGCCCATCATAATCGCAGTCGGCGTCGCAGAGGAAGGGCTATATCGGCCCGCCCGGTCAGAACATCTCGTCGAGCACGCGGTCCGGCGGGGCGTGGCCGTCGACGAAGGTCTTGATGTTGATCACCACCTTGTCGCCCATGTCGATGCGGCCCTCGAGCGTCGCCGAGCCCATATGCGGCAGCAGGACGACGTTTTGCAGCTCCATGAGCTTCGGATTGATCGCCGGCTCGTGCTCGAACACGTCGAGCCCGGCGCCGGCGATCTCGTCGTTGGCCAGCATCTTGGCGAGCGCGTTCTCGTTGATGACCTCGCCGCGGCTGGTGTTGACGATATAGGCGTGCGGCTTGACCAGCTTGAGCCGGCGCTCCGACAACAGATGGAAGGTCGCCGGCGTATGCGGGCAGTTGACCGAGATGATGTCCATGTGGGCGAGCATCTGGTCGAGACTCTCCCAATAGGTCGCCTCGAGCTCGGCTTCGATGTCGGCGTGCGCCTGGCGGCGGTTGTGGTAATGGATCGAGAGCCCGAAGCCGCGCGCCCGGTGGGCGACCGCCTGGCCGATCCGGCCCATGCCGATAATGCCGAGTCGCTTGCCCCAGATGCGATGGCCCAGCATCGAGGTCGGGCCCCAACCGGTCCACGTGCCCGAGCGCACCAGGCGCTCGCCCTCGGCAAGGCGCCGCGGCACCGCCAGGATCAACGCCATGGTCATGTCGGCGGTATCCTCGGTCAGGACCCCGGGCGTGTTGGTCACGATGATGTCGGCCGCCTTCGCCGCGGCGAGATCGATGTGGTCGATGCCGGTTCCGAACGAGGCGATCAGCTTGAGCTTTTTACCGGCTTGGGTCAGAATCTCTTTGTCGATGCGGTCGGTGACGGTCGGCACCAGGATGTCGGCTTCTTTTACCGCCTCGATCAGTTTCGCCTTCGACATCGGGCGGTCTTCGAGGTTCAGCCGTGCGTCGAACAACTCCATCATCCGCGTCTCGATCACGTCGGGGAGTTTGCGGGTCACGATAACGAGAGAATTCTTCTTGGCCATTATCAATCTCGGAACTGCGCTCGGCACCGGGTTTAGACCGCGGCGGCCCGCATTGTACAGCGTGATGCGATGCGCCGCCATTGTTGGCATCTTGGGAATCGTGGTCATCGGGCCGGGTGCGATGGCGCAAGGCCCAAGCGGCGACAAGGACGCGCTGACGCAGGTCCAGCGCTTCGCCTCGCTCCGGGCCGACGAGGTCAACGTCCGCGCCGGCCCGGGCGTGCGCTATCCGGTCAAATGGGTGTTCGTGCAGAAGGCGATGCCGGTCGAGGTGATCGCCGAGTTCGACACCTGGCGTAAGATTCGGGACTGGGAGGGGGCCGAGGGCTGGGTCCACCGGGCGATGCTGTCGGGCCGCCGCAGCATCGTCGTGACCGGCAAGATGGCGACACTCCGCCGGCAGGCAAGCAAGGAATCGCCCGCCGTGGCGCGGCTCGGCCCCGGCATGATCGCGATGGTCGAGAAGTGCGACAAGCTCTGGTGCCAGGTGGTGGCGCGCGGCTTCGAAGGCTGGATCGAGCGCCACGGCATCTGGGGCCTCAAGCCGAGCGAGACCTTTCCCTAAGTAAAATCCCCCGCCAGCGACCGGCGCGTCTCCTCGGGCAGGACCGCCATGTGGGCGTAGGCCGGGTGGCCGAAGCCGATGACCGCGCGCGCGCCGGGTGAGCGGAACTTCTCGACCTGGTCGTCGGTAAAGGGAAAGTGGATGAACTGCACCGCGGACGCCTTGCCGTCCGCCGTGGTGCGGTCGACGTCGGCCTCGGGCACGCCGGCCACGGTCTCGCCGTCGAACTCCAACGTCATCGTTTCCTCGACCCCGCCGAGGCCGGCGAGGAATTGAGCGCGCAAGTCTGGATCGTCGATCTCGAACATCACCGTCACGATCAGCTCCCGGCCCTTCGGGATCAGCGGGTTGTAAGCCGCCAGCTCATCCCCGATCTGCTCCTCGCCACCTTTTTCGATGTAGAGCATCTCGTGGATCTGGCGCCACATGGTCTCGTAGCTCTCGAAATGGCAGGTCGCGTAGGGGCCGACCAGAATGCGCCGCACCTTCTTGATGGTGACGATTTCCTGTTGCTTCGCCTTGCGGACCTTGGCGTAGTCCGCCATCGCCATGATGTCGCCGCGGGCGAGCTCGGTCTTGGAATTCATGATCTCTACCTCACTCGATAAGCCCGTAGGCGCGGGCGAACAGCACGATCGGGTGGGCGACGGCCTCCGGCGCCGGTTGCTCGCCGGCCAGTAATTCCATCCCTTGGGCGATGTGCAGGGTGGCGAGCGGGCATTCCGAGGCGATGTAGCGCTTGCCGCTCTCGATCGCCTGGCGCGCGGCCGGCCGGCCGACCTTGATCGCGACATCGAAGTTGTCCTTCCTGATGCCCCACGCACCGCCGTGGCCCGAGCAACGCTCGATCACCGCGACGTCGACGTCCGGCACCAGGCGCATCATCTCCACCGCCTTGGGGCCCATGTTCTGCGCCCTCGCGTGGCAGGCGAGATGGATCGCCACACCGCCCTCCAAGGCCTCGAGCCCGTCGGCGAGGCCTTCCTTGCGGGCGATATCGACAATGTATTCCGAAATGTCGAAGGTCGATCGCGCCAGCTTCGCGACCGCCGAGTCTTGCGCCAAGATGAGCGGCCATTCGAATTTCAGCATCAGGGCGCAGCTCGGCACCAGGGCGATCACGTCGTAGCCGTCGTCGATCCAGCGCCCGAGCTCGCCCGCGACCACGGCCGCACTTTCGGCGACCGCGGCGATGTCGCCCTGCTCCAATTGCGGCATGCCGCAACACGACGGGTGGACGACCGCGGTCTCGACCCCGTTCCGGGCCAGGACCGCGCGCGCCGCCGCGCCGATCTCCGGGTTGTTGTAATTGGCGAAGCAGGTCGCATAGATCACCGCCTTGCGGCCGAAGGCCGGGGCAAGACGGTCGACCTCGGGTGCCTCGGCCGCACGGCCGACGAGCGTCCGGTTCGCGAACCGCGGCAACTCGGCGTCCGGGTGGATGCCGGCGAGGGCGCCGATCAGCGGCCGGGTCAGGGAATTGCCGCGCGCCGAGGCCCAGTTGGCGAGCCCGGCCACGCGTCCCGCCATCCGCCCGTTGCGGTCGGTTTGGGCGAGCGCCCCCTCGACCCTTCCGACCTCGCCCTTGCGGTGGGCGAGCGCGCGGGCGCGCAGCATCAAATGCGGGAAGTCGAGGTTGAAGTCGTGCGGCGGGACATAGGGGCACTTGGTCATGAAGCACATGTCGCAGAGCGTGCAGGCATCGACCACCGGCTTGAAGCCGGCGCTGGCGACCGAGTCGAGCTCGCCGGTCTCCGAGTCGTCGATCAGGTCGAACAGCCGCGGGAAGCTGTCGCAGAGATTGAAGCAGCGGCGGCAGCCGTGGCAGATGTCGAACACCCGCCGCAGCTCCTCGTCGAGCTTCACCGCGTCCCAGAACGCCTCGTCCCGCCACGGGATCGGGTGGCGCACCGGGGCTTCGAGGCTGCCTTCCCTCATCGTTTCGTCCTTCGGTTCGCGTGGCTCGTTTGCATATAGAAACGGGGGCGCTGTCCCACCCCCGTCCCTCGATATGTCGTGGGCCTGCCGCCCGACAACTCAGTCGAGTTGGTCGAGCGCCTTCTGGAAGCGGCCGGCATGGCTCTTCTCCGCCTTGGCCAGGGTCTCGAACCAATCGGCGATCTCGTCGAAACCTTCCTCGCGCGCGGTCTTGGCCATGCCCGGATACATGTCGGTGTATTCGTGGGTCTCGCCGGCGACCGCGGCCTTGAGGTTGTCGGCCGTCGGGCCGATCGGCTCGCCGGTCGCCGGGTCGCCGGTCTCCTCGAGATATTCGAGATGGCCGTGGGCATGGCCGGTCTCGCCCTCGGCGGTCGAGCGGAACACCGTCGAGACGTCGTTGTAACCTTCGACGTCGGCCTTCCGCGCGAAATAGAGATAGCGGCGGTTCGCCTGGCTCTCGCCGGCGAACGCGTCCTTCAGGTTTTGTTCGGTCTGGGTGCCCTTCAGCGGCGGCATGGAATTTCTCCCTCTCAAAATCGAATTATTTCTCTCGGGATCGGCGTCGGCCGACCCGTTCGTCTTCTATATGGCCCAAGAAAACTCTTGAGTCAATAGATTAGAACAATTCTAAAGAAAAAAATATACCGCTGGTTTAGTTGCGATCAATTCGCGTCGTCGCGAATCCGCACGACGACATGGACGCTTTCGATCGCACTACCCTCGGGGGCCACCGGAAGCTCGCTGACGGTGACCGCGCCGGCCGGGATATCGACCAACTCGCCGCGGTCTTGATGGAAGAAGTGATGATGGTTCGAGGTGTTGGTGTCGAAGTAGGAACGCCCGGCCTCGACCACGACCTCGCGCAGCAGGCCGGCGGCGGTGAATTGGTGCAGCGTGTTGTAGACCGTCGCGAGCGAGACCCGGACCCCGGCGCGTTGGGCCTCGTCGTGGAGTTGTTCCGCGGTGATATGGCGGTCGCCCGAATCGGCCAACAGCTTGGCGAGCGCCAGACGTTGGCGCGTCGGCCGCAATCCCGCCGATTTCAGGCGATCGAGAACCTCGGTGTAGGGTCTGACAGGGTCCATAATCGCTTATATGATAAAGCGTTCTGCGATTTAAAGGCTATACGACAATAATATAACCCGTTGTTTCGAACAATTAAAAATTACGGCGGAGAGAATACGATACCGCGGCGGCCGTTCCCGCCACAAGATGCGGCAGTAAAATCGAAAGCACTATACTATATATAGCGTTATGGCCGGAGATCGTGCGCCGCGAAAGGCGACACCGAAGGACAAGGCAAGAAAGAAGCCCCGCCGACGGGGGCTGTGGGCGTTCCTGCGCCTGGCGCTGACGGCATCCATCTGGGGCGCGATCGGGTCGACCGCCGTGGTCGCCTGGTACGCCTACGACCTGCCCGACATCGCCCGGATCGAGGCGGCGGCGACGCGACGACCGGCGGTGATCCTGCTCGCTTCCGACGGCAGCCAGCTCGCGCGGATCGGCGATCTCTACGGCACGCCGGTCAGGCTCGCCGACCTGCCGGCGCATCTGCCGCAGGCGGTGATCGCGACCGAGGACCGGCGGTTCTACAGTCATTTCGGGGTCGATCCGATCGGCGTCGCCCGGGCGCTGGTCGCCAATCTGCGCGCCGGCGGCATTCGCCAGGGCGGCAGCACGATCACCCAGCAACTCGCCAAGAACCTGTTCTTGACCCGGGCGCGCACGGTCCGCCGCAAGGTCCAGGAGACCCTGTTGGCGCTGTGGCTCGAGGGCAACCTGACCAAGGACCAGATCCTGACGGTCTATCTCAACCGGGTCTATTTCGGCGCCGCCGCCTATGGGGTCGAGGCCGCCGCCCGGCGCTACTTCGCGAAATCCGCAACCCGGCTCTCGCTCTGGGAGTCGGCGGTGCTCGCGGGTCTCCTCAAGGCGCCGTCGCGCGATAACCCGGTGGCGAGCCCGAAACGCGCCGCCGGGCGCGCCCGACAGGTGCTCCTCAACATGGTTGCGGCCGGCTGGCTCGATCCGGCCAAGGCCAAGGCGGCGCGGCGGACCCGGGTCGCGGCACGGCGGCCGGTCCGGACAAGTCTCGGCTCGGGCGCGCGCTATTTCGTCGATTGGGCGCTCGACCAGGTGACGGACTATCTCGGCTATTACGAAGCGGACATCGTGGTTCGCACGACCCTGGATGCGCGGTTACAACGGCTCGCCGAGGCCGGGATGGCCCGCACCCTGCGCTCGGGCGCGGGGCGCGGGGTCGGCGAGGGGGCGCTGGTGGCGCTCGGACCCAGAGGCGACGTCCGGGCGATGGTCGGCGGCCGCGATTACCGGGCGAGCCAGTTCAACCGCGCGACCCAGGCGCTGCGCCAGCCGGGCTCGGCGTTCAAGTTGTTCGTCTATCTCGCCGGGATCGAGGCCGGGGCCCGGCCCGGCGACCGCCTCCAGGACCGGCCGATCACGGTCGAGGGCTGGACCCCGCGCAACGCCGGACGGCGGCACCGGGGCGAGGTGACGCTGCGCGAGGGCGCGGCGCGCTCGCTCAATTCGGTCGCCGTGGCGCTCGCCGAGCGCGCCGGGCGCGACCGGGTGGTGCGGGCGGCGCGGCGTCTCGGCATCACCTCCCGGCTCAGGCCCGATCCTTCGCTGGCGCTCGGCGTCCACGAGGTGACCCTGTTGGAGCTCGCCGGCGCCTATGCCGTGATCGCCAACGGCGGCATGGGTGTCTGGCCGCACGGCATTTCCGAAATTCGCGAGACCGGCGGCCGGGTGCTCTATCGCCGCGGCGGCGGCGGCCCGGGACGCGTCGTCGCGGCGGGACACATTGCCACCCTCAACGACCTGCTGACCGCGGTGGTCGACTGGGGCACCGGCAAGCGGGCGAAGCTCGACAACCCGCCCCGGCCCGCCGCCGGCAAGACCGGAACCAGCCAGGACTACCGCGACGCCTGGTTCCTCGGCTACACCGCGGAGCTGACCGCCGGGGTGTGGCTCGGCAACGACGACGGCAGGCCGATGAAAGGGGTGGTCGGCGGCTCGCTGCCGGCTGAGCTGTGGCGCGCTTTCATGATCGGCGCATTGCACGGCGCGCCGCCGAAGGCGCTCCCGGGCCTCGCGTCGAACTAAACCCTACGTGGCCGCCAGAACGGTCCCGTACCGATGTACGGCCCCGTACCGGTGCAACCCGTCGCCGTGGGCCTTGAGCCAGGACCGGCCGTCCTCGCGGTGCGCGGTCAGCCGGTCGACGATACGCCAAAACGACGGCGAGTGATTGAGCTCGACGAGGTGCGCGACCTCGTGCGCCACGACGTAGTCGATCGCCGCGTCGGGCGCCATCACCAGGCGCCAGTTGAACGAGAGCGCGCCCTTGGCCGAGCAACTGCCCCAGCGGGTCCGCTGGTCGCGCACGGTGACCCGGGCCGGGCGCTCGCCGAGCACCGCCGCCTTGGTCTCGGCCAAGGGTCCGAGCACGTTCCGCGCCTCGTGCCGGAACCAATCCCGGATCCGACGGGCCAAATGCTCGTCGCGGCCGGCGACGTGGATCGCGCCGCCGTGGCGCCACACCACGCCGCGCTCGATGGGACCGCGAGCCGAGCCGGCGTGGCGCACGACGTGGTCGACGCCGCGGTAGGGCACCACGGCGCCGTCACGAAACGGCACCGGCTGTGGCAATTCCGCGAGCCGCCGCAACAGCCAAGGGGCGTGCTCGGCGACGAAGCGGCGCCCGTCGCGCTCGCCGGCGCCGGCGGGCAGGACCAGCACCGCCCCGCCACGCGCCGCCTCGACCACCAGGCGCATGCGCCGGGCGCGGCGGCTGCGGCGCACGCCAAGCGTCACCGGTCGTCCCTCGAGCGTCAGGTGCAGTTCGTCGCTCACTCGGTTTTCCCGGACTTTCCGGCGGCCGGGATCCAGCGCTGTTTGGCCCGGCGCTTGGGGCGCTCCGACGGGCGCACGTGGAGGTAGGGATCGGCGCCGGTGTTGAGCCAGGTCAGCACGTGTTCCTCGATGTCGGCGACGTCGCCCTCGGGGATGACCGTGCCGCGCACCGAGGCGCCCGCGGTGTGAACCGCTTGCGGGTCGCCCGAGACCAGATGGTGCCAGTCCGGCAGGCCGCGGCCCTCGTCGATCCGGCGGTAGGCGCAGCTCTCGGGCAGCCAGGCGAGATCGGCGACCCGCGACGGCGTCAGCTTGATGCAGTCCGGCACGTTGGCCTGCCGGTTCGGGTAATCGGTGCACCGGCAGGCGCCGAGATCGAGATAGCGGCACGCGACGTCGGTCAGGCCGATCTCGCCGGTGTCCGCGTTCTCGATCTTATGGAGACAGCATTTGCCGCAGCCGTCGCACAGTGACTCCCATTCTTCCGTGCTCATTTGATCGAGCCGCTTGCGGTTCCAGAACGGGATGTCGCTCATGGCTTTCGAGTCTACCACCGGTGCGGGCTCGGCGACACCGGATGCCTACTGGGCGAGCCGCACGAGGACCACCGCGACGGCCACGAACTGCACCAGGTTGATCACGACGCTAAGGCGATGCAGGCGGCCGAACGCGGCCTCCTTGCCGGCCTCGCGCAGCCGGTTGATGTGGGGCAGCAGCACCCAGCGCAACAACACGAATACGAGTGCGACCGCCGCGAGGACCGATATCTCGGCCACGTAGGATTGGCCCGGCACCAGCAGTAGTGCCGCGACCCCCAGCACCACCGCCGTGGTGACGTAATAGACCGGGAACATTGCCCGCATGAACCGGGCCGCATCCGGGCGTTCCAGGACGCGGAACACCATCGGCGCGAACACCATGGCGAAATACGCCATGCCGCCGAACGCCGCGCCGAGGGCGACCAAGGCCGCGACGTGGAGGGTCAGCCAATCGAACATGCAACGGATAATAAACCACAAGCCTGACGGTTCCAGTCCCCGCCCGTCGATCCGGCGGCTTGACAGCGGGGGGCCGATTCTGGCCAGACTCCACCGGGGGATTGGTCATCGTGATCTATTCCAGGGCACAGAAGATCGGTCCGGCGCACCAGGCCCTTTTGCTCGCGGTGCTGGTAGCGGCGCTGGCGACGGCGTTCGCCGGCGTCCCGGTCCGGGCGCAACAATCCGACGTTCTGAGACACTACGAGGATGCCTACAGTCTCGCCGCCCGTGACGGTGATCTGGCCTTGGTCCGGCAATACATCGCGCGGGGCGCCAGCCCGGACCGGGTCGACTCGGACGGGCGGACACCGCTGATCAATGCGACCATCGGCGGTCATGTCGAGATCGCCGAGGCGGTGCTGGCGACGAAGCCGAAAATCGACATTCGCGACAAGATCGGCAATTCGGCCCTGATCTGGGCGGTGATCAGCGATCAATACGAGATCGCCGAGCTGATGCTCGAGGCCGGCGCCAACGTCGACGTCCAGAACCGGCAGGGCCTGACCCCCTTGATGCTGGCCGCCAAGCAAGGGGTGATCGACATCGTCGAGATGTTGCTCGCCAACAACGCACACCCGAATATTCGCGACTACACCGGGCGTGCCGCCTTGGGTTGGGCCCGCGAGAGCCGGAACCGGCGCGCGACCAAAATTCTGATCCAGGCCGGCGCGATCGACTGACCGCGCGCTATCGCCGCGGGCCTTCCGTTACACCGAGAATCCAGGCTTCCTCCCCGATCACGTGGGCGCGTTCCACGGCCGTCAGCCCCGGGTCGGCGTAGAGCAACCGATCGAGCCCGCCATCCCTGTCGATTTCGGCGAGGTGGCGGCCGACCGCGGCGACCTGACCCGCATCCTTCGGCCGCCCGGCGAGAGGGCGTGGCGCCACGATCGAGGGATAGACCTCGGCAAGGATCACGCGCGCGCGGGGATCGTCGCCGAGCCCGGTCTCGAACGGCCAGATGTGGCAGTCGATGGCGAGCCTCGGGTCGCGGCGGATTTGCCAGACCCTGGGGATGCCGACCAACACCTGCCCGCCGACGGAGCCCGCGCCGGCGAGCTTCCAGACCGGCTGGACCGACGGCAATCGCCGGTCCGCGAGCCGCCGCTCGGCAAGGTCGCCCGGGCCGTGCGGCCGCCGATCCCGTCGCATCAGGTAGCGCCGGCGTTCCTCGCGCACCAGGCCCCAGAACGGAAAGGCCTCGCCCGAGAGCCGCCGGTTGAGCCGCTCGGCGACGTCGAACCGGTTGTTGCGGTTCGCCTCGTCGTCCTCGATCGCATGGTCCAACTCCTGCCACATGTGGCGCCAAGCGAGACCCGGCAGGCCGAGCCGCCGCGCCGTTCCCTCGGGATAGCCGAAGGGAAAATCGAACCCGGCGAGGACCCGCTTACCGTCGGCGACGAGGCCCGCGATCGTCACGACGATCCGCTCGGTCGCCTGGGCGCGGGTCACCGGGTTTTCGATCCGCGTCAGCCGCAGCCGGCCGCTCGCCAAGCGCATCGTCAGGCCGAGCCAGATGCTGTCGCGGCCGCGCCGCGGCACGTTGGCCGCACTCCAATCGACCATCAGATAGGCATCGAACAGGGCCATCGTGGCATCCATTGTAACAGTCGCGGGAAATAGGGCGACACGATACCCGATCACAGATTCTTAGCCATCGCCTTCAAGCTTCGACTGGGCGAGCCGAAAGAGATTTTTACTTGCACCCCCTCCCCCTAACCCCCTCCCGCGTTGGGGAGGGGGAGTAAAATCATCGACTTGCTCAGACCATTCCCTCCCCCCTTGAGGGGGAGGGTTAGGGTGGGGGGTCACCAAGTAAAGCAGGGTGTGAACCTGGGCCTCACGAAGGATGCGGACCGTTCCTGGCCGGGAATTAAGTATTGTGTCGCCTTATTTCCGTGGCCCATCCTCGGCCGATGTACGTGGCGCCCGAGATCGCGGAGTTCGTGACCGACCGGTTTTTGTTGTTGGTCCTGGCGCTGCTGGTCGAGGCGGTGGTCGGCGAGGTGGCCTGGCTGTTCCGCGCCATCCCGCACCCTCGGCGTCTGTTGCAGGGGCTCGCCGCCTTCCTCGGGCGCCGACTCAACCGGGAAAAGCGCGGACCGCGCGATCTGGTGGTGCGCGGCGCCATCGTCGTCCTCGCGGTCTTAGGCGTCGCCGTCGGCGCCGGGTGGGCGATGGCCGAGTTCGCGGCGACGCTCAGGACCGGCTGGGCGATCGAGCTCGCTTGTGTCGTCATCCTGCTGGGCCAACGCCGCGCCTACCGCGAAGCCTTGGCGGTGCCGCGCGCGATGGCGCGGGACGGTCTTTCGGGCGGCCGCGATGCGGCGGCGGCGTTCGGCCGCGTGGATTCCGAGAGCCTCGACGAGCACGGCCTGTGCCGCGCCGCGATCGAGCGGTTGGCGATGGGTCTCCTCGCGGGGGCCGCGGCGCCGGCGTTCTGGTACCTGCTGCTCGGCCTGCCGGGGTTGATGTTCTACACCGCGGCGGGCGCGCTGGGGGCTGTGATCGGCGGTCCCGGCGAGCGCTTCGAGCGGTTCGGCGTCGCCGCCGCCCGGTTGATCGAGGCGGCCGACTGGATCCCGGCGCGGCTCGCCGGTTTGGCGCTGGTCGTCGCCAGCCTGTTCGCGCCGACCGCGGGCCCGATCCAGGCATGGCGCACCATGTGGCGGGACCCGAGGCGGCGGCGCGGCCGGGACCTGCCGGTGGCGGCGATGGCCGGCGCGTTGGCGTTGCAGCTCGGCGGACCGAAAGGCGTCGGCGGGGAGAGCCATGCGGCCATCTGGATCGGCGCTGGCGATCCCCGGGCGACCGCGCGCGACGTCCACCGCGCCGGCCTGCTGTTTGGAATCGCCTGCGTGGTGCAGGCCCTGGCGATCGCCGGCTTGGCGGTGCTGCGGCTTGCGGCCTAGGCGGCCGCGCGGCGGGCGCTCCGCTTCTTATCGGCACTTGCGTTTTATGAACGGACTGATCTCCTTCGGCCCGGCGAAGACGACGAAGGCGCGATCGCCCATCATCCCGCCCCGCGTTATGACGGGGGTTCCCTTGGCCGGTCCGTCATCGCCGCCGTCGCTCTTGAAGCGCAGGTTGAACTCCCAGTATTCGAGGGTCCGATCGGCCGCCGTGGTCACCGTGTAGGTATCGCCGCAGTAGCGGATCGATTTGACCTGCCGTTCCGGTCCGACCTTCTTCAAGTCGGAGGTGCGCCCGGCGCCCATCATGCCGCCACCGCGTCGTGCGGTCTTGGGCGGCCTGCCGGCCGCTACCGATTTCAGATAGGCGACGATGTCGGCCCGCTCCTGGGCGTTCTCGATGCCGCGAAAGGTCATCCGGTTGCCGGCGATGAACGCCCGCGGGTTCGCCAGCCATTCATCGAGGCTTCGTTCCGTCCAGGTAACGCCCGACTGGCGCAAGGCCTTCGAATAGCGCCGGAACCCCTCGACCGTTCCGGCCTTGCGATCCCAGATACCGGCGAGGCTCGGCCCGGTCGTGTGCCGGCCCTTCTCGATCGAATAGCAGGCGGCGCATTTGCGGTACGCCTCGGCCCCCCGTTCCGGCGAGCCGTCGGCCATTGCCGTGCCGCCAAAGCTGGCGATTAATAGTGCGGCGCCGATGGCCGCCAAGAGTTTTCCGTTTGTCATGTCTCTCATCCCAGTTCTCATCAGTCTCGATCGGATGCCGGGATCGAACCGGCATTCCCGCGCGACAGACGCGCACACGATGCCCGCCCGCGCGGGTCGTCGATTTGGGGACGCCCGCCCCGGCCGGCTTTATGACGAGACGACGGGTCTGGGAGGCGAGGGATCGGGGGCGAGCGAAAGGCCCGCGCGATAACGGGTGGACACGAACGCCATGGCCACCGCGGCAGGAGGGTCCGCGCTCATGATTTCCGGTAGGATTGCCGCCACACCGAAACAGAGCAGCGCGCAAACCGAGGGGCCGATGGCCATTTCCTCGGCGCAGAACGGGCAATCGAAGGCGGACGGTTCGTCGCCGGTCATTTCCAAATTCATTTGCGGCATGGCGATCGAGGCCTGCAAACCCGACGACAGCGGTCCTGGTAGGGATGCGAGGATGATCAACAGGATACAAATACGGCGAAAACGCTTATCCGACATGCCCGGATCGTATCCGGCGCGGCGCGACTTTAAAAGCGCCTTTCGACCCGCCCTGCGACCTGAATTTCGGCCCTAGTCAACGCGCCGCGGCGAGCGCGCTGCGCAGCTTCTCCGCCTGGGCGTTGCGGTATTGGCCGTCGACCACCACGGCCCTGGGCGTCGCATTCTTGTCGCCGTAATACCCCGTCGTCCACTCGTCGCGTGGGTAGATCACGGCACCCTCGAAGCTGAACCCGGCGAAGGCGCCCTTGTTGACCGAGTAGGACAGGATATCGGCGCCCAGATTCGAGGTCGTCGACGCCTCGGCGCCCATGCCATAGGGGCCGATCGCGGCGCTGATGTCGCCGCCGAGCTTGACCTTGTGGTTGAGCACCGCGTTGAGCCCCTTGTTGGTCATCAGGACCAACATCACCTCGGCCGACTGGCCGCCGATCTGCAGGCCGAAACTCGCCGAGCCGATGGTGTAAAACGCCGGGTAGCTCCACTTGCCGCTCTCGCCGCGCGCCATCAGCACGCCGCTGCCGCCCTCGGCGCCGAAGAAGAACGCGCCCTTCAACAGCGAGGGGATGACGAGAACGCCCTTGGCGTCCTTGAGCATTGTCCGGACCGCGCCGCCGAGCTCGGCGTGCGAGATCAATTTCTCGACCGTGAAGCGCGCGGTCTCGACCAGCTCCTCTTGGTCCGTGATGGCCCGCGCCGGGGTCGCCGCGACCACGGCGGTAAAAAAGGCGACGGCGAGCAATGCGTTGAACGGCTTCATGGGGCAACCTCCGAACCGGTGTCGCCGAATATGATATCTCGGCCCCGCGTTACAACCACTTTATCTAGTATATACCAATCCGCCGATAACAACATCTTCTGTGTTTTTGGGGAGGATCGTCGTCAGGGAGTGGTGCCCGCGAGGGTAAAGCGAGTTACTCTCGGGCGCTCGGTCGGAAAGTATCATGCCTTTGGAGGGGACAATGGATCTTCAACTCACCGGCAAGACGGCGTTGGTAACCGGCGCCAGTATCGGTTTGGGCCGCACGATCGCCGAAGTTCTGGCGGAAGAAGGGTGCCGGTTGGCGATCCTCGCGCGCCGCTCCGATCTCTTGGACGAGGTCGCGGACGGGATCGCCGCAAAGGGGCATGAGCGTCCCTCGATCGTTGTCGAAGACATCACCCGGGACGGCGCGGCAGAACGCATCCGCACGCAAATCGATGCCGAATTCGAGGCTCTGGATATCCTGGTCAATAACGCCGGCGGCTCTCGACCGATGCCGGGTCTCGGCACCGAGGAGGAGTGGGCCGAAGCGATGCTGTTGAACTTCACCGCGGCGCGCCGATTGACCCACGCCTTCGTCGCGGAGATGCAGGCGCGGAATTTCGGCCGCATCGTCAACGTGACCGGCGCCGACGAGCCGTCGGGCATGAACGCGGCCGTGCCGCCGAACGGTGCGGCGCATTTATGGGCCAAGGCCTTGTCGCGCGAGGTCGGTCGCGATGGCGTCACCGTGAACTCGATTCCGCCCGGGCGGATTCATTCCGAACAGATCGACCAACGGATACTGCCCAGCAAGGACGCCCAGAAGGCCTGGGCCGAGGAAAACTGCCCGGCCGGCTATATCGGCGAGCCCGAAGACCTCGCGGTCCTGGTCGCCTTTCTGTGCTCGCCGCGGGCCCGTTACATCAACGGGCAGGTGATCCATGTCGACGGCGGCGCGCGCCGATATGCGCACTAAGGCAACGCTAGAGAAAGGTGCCCGCCAGCGTATAGGGCGCGCCGCCAAGGCCGAGCTTGAAGCGCGCGATGCCGGCCATCTTGTCGGTGTTGAACCCGCCGAGGTCGAGCCAACCGACCCCTTGCTGCTTGAGCGCCACGAGCCCGCGCCACAATAAAAGGTTGCCGGCGCCCCTCTGCCGGCCCTCGTCGTCGGCCCAGCCGATCACGTAGGTCGCGGCGTTGCCGTGGCGCACCAACAGGATCGCCGCCCTCGGCGCGCGCGGCGGGCCGGCCTCGAGGACCAGGAAATCCCCGCGCCGCGTGGCGCCCTCGGCGGCGGCGCGGATCAGGGCGGCGCTCGGCCCTGAAAACCGCCGCGTCCGTTTCAAGCCGGCATAACGATCGAGCAGTTCGTCCAACTCACGCCCGCCGGTGGCGCTTCGGACCCTGAGCCCGGCGTCCTCGGCGCGGACCAACGCGTTGCGCCACTTGCCGTGGAGCTTATGGCGCAGTTCATCCTCGCCCGCCCCGAGGTCGATCCAGGACGAGCTGTAGCCGGTCATCACCCGGCGGGCGCCGGTCGCCCGCATCAGGGCCTGGCTCTCGGGCGCCGCGGCGAGCTCCGGCATCCACAGCAGCACCTCGCGCCAATCGCGGCGGAAGGCGTTGCGAGTCGCCCGCAGGACCGCCCCGTGCGCCGCCGCCGGAAGGTCGTCCCGCAGCATCACCGGACCGCGCAGGATCTGGGTCAGCTGCAGCACGCCGCCGAGCGACCGGGTGAAGCCTTGCACCAGCGCCACCGGCTCGCCGCCGAATGGCTCGTCGCCGAGCCGGATCACGGCGCGGCGCGCCGCCATCGCAGGTGCGGTGGCGATGCCCTGGCCGTAGGCCCAGCTCTGTTCGAAGGCGGGCCGCGCCGCCATGGCCATCAGGCGGTCCCAGTCGGAACGCGAGGCGGTATCGAATTCGACGTCGACCGGTATATGGGGGCTCGCTGTCATGGGCCAAGCCGGGAAAGCTGCTCCGGAAAGCTGGTATAGTGCCCCGAGGATGGCGAGTGTGGCAAAGCAGGCGGGGCCGGTGCGCGGCATGGCGTATCCGAAGCCGCGGTTCACCGTGTGGGCCTGGGTCTATTTCGGGCTCTATGTCTGTCTGCCGGTGTTGGGCGTTGCCTTCGTCCTCGACCTGATTCTTTATCTCGCCTTCCGCTATCTGTTGGATAGCTGTTACGGCGTTCTCTGTTTGCTGCAATAGCCACGCAACCTCGAAAGGTCGAGCCATGCCCGACAGCGAAAAACCCCGCCGCATCGCCATGGTCCTGTTCCCGGGCCTGACCCAGCTCGATCTCACCGGACCGTTCGAGGTCTTGGCCCGCTTGCCGGGGGCGAAGGTCGATTTGGTTTCCTCCAGCCTCGACCCGGTCGAGACCGACCGCGGCCTGATCCTCACGCCGAGCGCGACCTACACGGACCTTCCCGATCCCGACGTGCTGTTCGTGCCGGGCGGGCCGGGCCAGCTGGCGGCGATGGAGGACACGGATTTGATCGCCTACCTGAAGGCGGCGGGCGAGGCGGCGGAGCTGATCACATCGGTGTGCACCGGCTCGCTGCTGCTGGCGGCGGCGGGATTGCTGCGCGGCAAGCGCGCCACGACCCATTGGGCGGCGATCGATCAGTTGGCGCTGCTCGGTGCTATCCCGGTCGAGGAGCGCGTGGTCGAGGACGGCAACGTCATCACCGGCGCCGGCGTCACCTCGGGCATCGACTTCGCGCTGCTGTTCGCCGCCCGGGTCGCTGGCGAGGAGGAGGCGCGGCGCATTCAGCTGCAAATCGAGTACGACCCGGCGCCGCCGTTCCCCGGCGGCTCGCCCGCCAGCGCCGACCCGGCGGACGTGGCGGCGCTGAGGGAGCGCGGTGCGGCATTGCGCGAGAAGCGCATCGCGGTCGCGACGCGACTCGGCCGCGAACTCGAAGCGGAAGCTTAGGGACCGCCGCTAAGTAAAGCTCAGGCATGGATTCCGGGTTCGCGCGTTGCGCGCCCCGGAATGACGGCTATCGTTGGGTCTACCGCCCTCGATCACAGCCGCTGCGGTGGGCCGAAGCCCTCGATTTCGGCGGCGACGGCCTCGGGGTCGCGGCCGCCGCGCACAATCAGGTTGAAGATCACCGTGCCGCGGGCGTCGATATGGCACGGCGGCAGCTCGACCGCCGGCCCCGTGACCCGGGGCGCCTCGGATATCTCGGTCTCGGTCTTGAGCATCTCGCTGACGGTCGCCGACAGCACCTCCGCACCCTCGGCGAAGCGGATCGAGAACGGCTCGGTGAACTGGTCCGCCTCGACCGGCTCGGTGCCGATATTGAACAGGCCGAAGCGGATCAGATGAACCCCGTCGGGCGCCGGATTGAGGGTGGCGAGTTCGGGAAACTTCTCCAACACGTCCCGTTTCGCCTTGCCGAGCGGCGTCGAGACCCATTCGTACTTCAACGATCGCGGCGGGATTTCCTTGGCCGCGGGCAGCGGTCCCCGCGACTGGCGGCGGAACATCATCCACAACAGGCCGACCAGCGCCACCAGCACGATAATGCCGGTCAGACTGGAAAACGGGAACGCAAAATCCATGGCTGAGAGCCTATCAAGGGCGCCGTCGCGCCGCTAGCGGGCCGGCCTAATCGCGAAACGGCCGGTTGATCTGGTTGAGCCGCCAGACACCGGCGTCGACCGGGCTCGCGATATGGTCGAGGCGGGTCAGCGACAGGTTCTCGATGCTGAAGGCGAGGGCCGCGTCGGGGCCGAGTCCGAGCGCGAAGGCGATCGCCGCGCGGATCGAGCCGCCATGGGTAATCGCGACGATGTCGCATTCGGCATGCGCCGCGGTCAGGCGGACGATCGTGGGCGTGACCCTGGCGACCACGTCGGCGAAGCTCTCGCCGCCTGGCGGGCGTTCGAAGGCGGGGGCGAGCCAGCCGCCGTGCGGCAGGCCGTCGCGCACCGCCTCGAAATCCTCGTGCCGCATGCCCTGCCAGTCGCCGAAATGCTGTTCGCGAAAGGCCTCCTCGCGCACGGTCTCAGCCGCTTTCCATCCGGCGTCGGCAAGTGCCTCGGCGGTCTCTATCGTGCGCTTCAGGTCGCTGGTCACGGCTACGGCGTCCAATGGCAGGACCTTGGCGAGGCGCTCGAAGGTCGCGGTTTGCGAGCAGTCGGCCGAGACGTCGCACTGGCCGTAAATCCGGCCGCTAGCCTCTGTGACCGGCGCATGGCGGATCCACCACCAGCGCGTGACCGCGGTCATCGCGCCATATCCATTCCCTTGGGCTCGAACATCGCCCGCAGTTTGGGCCGGCGAAACCCGGTTGCCAAGGGGGTGGGACTTGCGCGCCGCCCTTGTCCATGCTGCCCTACGCGACATGCGTGAAGGCCCGATCGGCGACGCGTTGACCTCGCCGACCATACCCGCCGCGCCGGTGCGGCTCAGGACCCTGGTGCTGATTCGGTGGATCGCGACCGCCGGCCAGGTCGCGACGGTGCTCGCGGTCCACTACGTGCTCGCCTTTCCGCTGCCGCTGTTCTTGTGCCTCGCGGTGATCGCGATCCTGGCGCTCTCGAATGTGGTGCTGGTCTACCGCAGGCCGGCACAGCGCCGTCTCGCCCACCGCGACGCGGCGATGCTGCTCGGGTTCGACGTCGTCCAACTCGGCGTCCTGCTCTACCTCACCGGCGGTCTGACCAACCCGTTCGCGATATTGATCCTGGCGCCAGTGCTGGTCTCGGCGACGATCATGTCGCGCCGTGCGACGATCGCGCTCACTTTGCTCGCGGTAGTCACGGTCACCGTGCTCTCGACCCACCACCTGCCGCTGCCTTGGCGATCGCCCGAGCTCGACCTGCCCTTGGTCTACATTCTCGGCATCTGGACCGCGCTCGCGGTCGCCTCGGTGTTCATCTCGGCCTATGTCTGGTCGGTTGCCGTGGAAGCGCGGCACATGTCGGAGGCGCTCGCCGAGACCCAGGCCTCGCTGGCGCGCTCGCAGCGTCTCTCGGCGCTCGACGGGCTGGCGGCGGCGGCGGCGCACGAGCTCGGCTCGCCGCTCAGCACCATCGCCGTGGTCGCCAACGAGTTGGCCCGCGAGCTCCCGTCCGACAGCCCGCACGCCGAGGACATCATCCTGCTGCTCGACCAATCGGAACGCTGCCGCGAGATTCTCGCCGATCTGGCGCGCGAGCCCACGGCCGGCGGCGGCGACCCGTTCGAACGCCTGCCGTTTTCGGCGTTGCTCGAGGCGGTGGCCTCCCGGTCGCGGCGCGAGGACATCGCCCTCGCCGTCGTGATCGAGGACGAGCCCGACGGCGCCGAGCCGGTCGTCGTTCGCCGACCCGAACTGCTGCACGGCCTCGGCAACCTGATCCAGAACGCGGTCGAGTTCGCCGCCGGCCGGGTCGAATTGCGGCTCTACTGGAACGCCGAGGAGGTCCGGGTGACGGTGTCGGACGATGGCCCCGGGTTCCCGGCGATGCTGATCGATTCGATCGGCGAGCCCTATATCTCGACCCGCGAGGAGAGCGGCGAGCACATGGGGCTCGGCATCTTCATCGCGCAGACCTTGCTAGAGCGCGCCGGCGCAAGCCTGGCGTTCCGCAACCGGGGCGGTGCAGAGGTTGTCATCTCGTGGCCAAGGGTTATCCTTGAGGGGCTGACGGCATGAAGGGGCCGGGATCGAAGCGATGAACGACGCGCCAGAGACGCCGTCCGGCGAACGAACCTTGTTGATCGTCGACGACGACGCACCGCTGCTGAACCGGTTGGCGCGGGCGATGGAAACCCGCGGCTTCATCGTTACCGCGGCCGCCAGCGTCGCCGCGGGCATCGAGGCGGTCGCCGCCTCCCCGCCGGCCTATGCGGTGGTCGACATGCGGCTCGACGACGGCAACGGTTTCGAAGTCGTCCAGGCGATCCAGGCGGCGCGCGCCGACAGCCGCGTCGTGCTGTTGACCGGTTACGGCAACATCGCGACCGCGGTCGCGGCGATCAAG
>JASLSL010000295.1 GCA_030743445.1 Alphaproteobacteria bacterium | reverse complement strand
GACGGGGCGAAAGCGCCTGTCGGCCTGACGGCGTGGCTGCCGCGGTCGAGAGGCTGAAGCGGCGGCCCGAATTCCTGCGTGTCGCCGCCGCTCACCGGAAAAGCGTGACCCCCGGCCTGATCCTTCAAGCGCTGCAACGCGACGACGCCGAGGGCGGGCCGCGCGTGGGGCTGACGGCAAGCCGCCGGGTCGGCAAGGCGGTCGAGCGCAACCGGGCGCGGCGGCGCTTGCGCGCGGCGGTCCATGCGGTTATGCCTCTGCACGCCGCGCCGGGTCACGACTATGTGGTGATCGCGCGGCGGGCGACGCTGGGACGGCCCTATGCGGCGCTGGTGGACGATCTCGAGACCGCGCTCAAGCGACTGAAGGTTTGGCGCGACAACAGTTGAGCAAAGGAATTCTCGTATGGGTTTGGCGGCGGCTTTGGCGCGGACACTGATCCGCGGCTATCAGCTAATCGTCTCGCCGGTGATCCCGGGGGGCTGCCGACACCTGCCGACGTGCTCGTCCTACGCGCTCGAGGCGGTCGAGCGGCACGGCGCCGTCCGTGGCGGCTGGCTCGCGCTGTGCCGCATCGCGCGCTGCAATCCCTGGGGCAGCGACGGTTACGATCCGGTGCCGGGCGAACGCACGTCCGACACCGTCGCCGTAAGCCCGGGGGGTCGGCCGGAGGGCGCGGCATGACCGACCAGAAGAACCTGCTCCTGGCGATCGTGCTCTCGATCGCGATCCTTCTCGGCTACAACATGCTGGTCGAGCAGCCGCGCGTCGAAAAGCAACAGCAGGCGGTCGAGCAACAAAAGCTGGATCAACAGTCGCCGCATCAGGCGATCGAGGTCCCGCCCGCCCCTGCCGGGCCGCAGGCGGGCAAGCCGGTCGAGAGCACGGGCGCCGTCCCGCAGGCGACCGAGGGCCCGAAGCTCGGCGTCGATACCTCGGTCATGACCGGCAAGACGGCGGCCGAGGGCCGCGCCAAGGCGCTTAAGGCGACGCCGCGGATCATCATCGAGACCGACCGCCTGATTGGCTCGATCGCGCTCAAGGGCGCCCGGTTCGACGATCTGGTGCTGAAGGATTACCGCGAGACCCTCGATCCCGAGAGCCCGCAGATCGAACTGTTCCAGCCGCTGCGGTCGGCCCGGCCTTACTACGCCGAGTTCGGCTGGATCGGCAAGAACGTGAAGCTGCCGGGGCGCGACGCCTTGTGGTCGGCGACCGGCGGGCGGCTGTCGCAGGACACGCCGGTAACGCTGTCGTGGGACAACGGCGAAGGGCTGGTATTCGAGCAGCGCATCGCGATCGACCGCGATTATATGTTCGAAGTGACCCAGCGGGTGCGCAACAAGTCGGGCGCCGCCGTCTCGCTCGCGCCCTACGGCCTGATCTCGCGCACCGGCAGGCCCGATATTCTCGGCTTCTATATCCTGCACGAGGGTCTGTTGGGGGTGTTCGACGAGACCCTGACGGAGATCGATTACGACGATCTCATCGAGGACGGCAAAGTCAATCCTCCGATCCAGCAAACCACCACCGGCGGCTGGATCGGCATTACCGACAAATACTGGCTCGCCGCCCTCGTCCCCGACCAGCAGCAACGTTTGAACACCAGCTTCAGCGCCGGCAACCGGAACGGCGAACCCGTATACCAGACCGACTATCTCGGCGCGTCGGTCGCGATCCCCGCCGGCGGCAAGATCGAGCACACCAATCGCCTGTTTGCCGGCGCCAAGGAAGTGGCTGTGATCGACCGCTACGCCGAGGAGATCGGCATCGACCGGTTCGATCTGTCGGTCGATTGGGGCTGGTTTTATTTCCTGACCAAGCCGCTGTTCTTCGCGCTCGACTGGCTAAACGGCGTGCTCGGCAATTTCGGCCTCGCGATTCTGGCGTTGACCGTGGCGATCAAGATCGCCTTCTTCCCGCTCGCCAACAAATCCTATCGGGCGATGGGCAAGATGAAGCTGCTGCAGCCCAAGGTCGTGGAGATGCGCGAGCGCTTCGGCGACGACAAGCAGCGCTTGAACCAGGAAATGATGGCGCTCTACAAGAAGGAGAACGTGAATCCGGCATCGGGCTGCCTGCCGATGATCATCCAGATTCCGGTGTTCTTCTCGCTCTACAAGGTTTTGTTCGTCAGTATCGAGATGCGCCAGGCGCCGTTCTATGGCTGGATCCACGATCTTTCGGCGCGCGACCCGTTGGGTATGTTGACGGTCTTCGGACTGATCGATTGGAACGTGCCGGCCTCGCTCGATGTCGTCAATATCGGGCTGTGGCCGCTCATCATGGGCATCACCATGTTCCTGCAGCAGAAGCTGAACCCGGCCCCGGCCGACCCGGTCCAGGCCAAGATATTCATGTTCATGCCGCTGTTGTTCACCTTCATCCTGGCGCCGTTCCCGGCGGGACTGGTGGTCTACTGGGCGTGGAACAACGTGCTGTCGATTGGCCAGCAATGGGTAATCATGAAAAGACACGGATCGGTCGGCAAGAAGACGACTTGACCGCCGCCCCGGACGCTTCGGAGTCCGGCGAATTCGACGCCGCGGCGATCGAGGCCGGACGCCTGCTGTTCGCCCGCCCGGCGGAATTCGTTCTCAGCGTCGCCGAGGCGGCGCAACTGCCGCCCTTGGGTTTGCCCGAGATCGCCTTCGCCGGGCGCTCCAACGTCGGCAAGTCGAGCCTCTTGAATGCACTGACCGGCCGCAAGGCGCTCGCCCGAACCTCGAACACGCCGGGCCGCACGCGCCAGCTCAACTTCTTCGACCTCGACGGAAGACTGACCCTGGTCGATCTGCCGGGCTACGGCTACGCCCGCGCCTCGAAAAGCGATATCGCGGCGTGGACGGCGCTGGCGCGGCAATACTTGGCCGGCCGAGCGACGCTGCGCCGGCTCTACCTCCTGGTCGACGGCCGCCACGGGTTGAAGGACTCGGACCGCGAGCTGATGGACTTGCTCGAGACCGCGGCGGTGCCCTACCGGGTGGTGCTGACCAAGGTCGACAAGGTCAAGGCGGGCGAGCTCGAGGCCCGGATCGCCGAGGTCGAGGCCGAGGCCGGGACCCGCGCCGCCGCGCTGACCCGGGTCGCCGCCTCGAGCGCCCGCAAGAGCCATGGGATCGAGACGCTGCGCGCCGAAATCGCGGCCCTCGCGGCGCCCGGCTAGCAACGCATAAGGCTTTGGGTTAAAGTCCGCGCCCTTCGCGGATGGAATTCGGACCGATGGACGACGCGACGAGAAAACGGCGCAAGGATTGGCTCGCACAGGCGCATGTCCTGACCGAGGCGCTGCCCTTCATGCGCCGCCACGCGGGCACGACGTTGGTCGTCAAGTACGGCGGGGCGGCGATGGGCGACGACGAGCTCGCCGCCGCCTTCGCGCGCGACGTGGTGCTGCTGCGCCAGGTCGGCGTCGACGTGGTCGTGGTCCATGGCGGCGGCCCGCAGATCGGCGAGATGCTGGAGCGCCTGAAGCTCAAGAGCGAGTTCGTCGACGGCTTGCGGGTGACCGACGCGGAGGCGGTCGGCGTCGTCGAGATGGTGCTCTCGGGCAAGATCAACAAGGAGATCGTCGCCCAGATCTCGGCCGCCGGCGGCCGCGCCATCGGCATGTCGGGCAAGGACGGCGGCCTGATGCGGGTCACCAAGCTGACCCGCACCACGCGCGATCCGGACTCCAACATCGAGAAGGTGGTCGACCTCGGCTTCGTCGGCGAGCCCGAGCGGATCGACCCGCGAATCATCGAGGTGTTGCGCGACACAGACGTGATCCCGGTGATCGCGCCGATCGGCCTCGACGAGGCGGGCGAGACCTACAACGTCAACGCCGACACCGTGGCCGGCGCCATCGCCGGCGCGCTCGACGCCTCGCGGCTGCTGCTGCTGACCGACGTCGAGGGCGTCCTGGACAAGTCGGGCGAGCTGATCTCCGAGATGTCGATCGACGAGGCCAAGGCGGCGCTCGGCGACGGCACGCTGGAGGGCGGCATGATCCCCAAGGTCGAGACCTGCATCGCCGCCCTCAACCAGGGTGTCGAGGCCGCGGTCATCATCGACGGACGGGCGCCGCACGGGGTGCTGCTCGAACTCTTCACCGAGCACGGCTCGGGCACCCTGATCCGCCGCGGCTGAGGGATCGATGTCCGCCGACGGCTTCCCGCTCGACTCCGTGGAGACCTGGGTCTTCGACCTCGACAACACGCTCTATCCGGCCGACAGCGAGCTGTTCCAGCAGATCGACGTCAAGATGGGCGAGTTCATCAGCGACTTCCTCGGCATCGAGGTCGCCCATGCCAAGAAGCTGCAGAAACGGTATTTCCGCAGTCACGGCACGACGTTGACCGGGTTGATGACCGAGCACGGCCTGGAGCCCGGCGCGTTCCTCGACTACGTGCACGATATCGACCTCACGGTGCTTGACCCGAGCCCAACGTTGGACCAGGCGCTCGCCCGGCTCGACGCACGCAAAGTGATTTACACCAACGGTCCGACCGACCACGCCGAGCGGGTCATGGACCGGCTCGGCGTCGCTCGCCATTTCGAGGGCGTGTTCGACATCGTCGAGGCCGGCTACCGGCCGAAGCCGAAGCCGGAGCCGCTGCAGGCTATGCTCGACCATTTCGCGGTCGATCCGACCTCGGCCGTGATGGTCGAGGACATCGCCCGCAACCTGGAGCCGGCGCACGAGGTCGGCATGACCACCGTCTGGGTCCGCAGCGAGCGCCGCATCCAACGCGGCGACAAGGACGGCCCGCACATCCACCACGTCACCGAGGACCTGGTCGCCTGGCTCGACGGCGTGGCCGCGCCCAGTTCCTGATCGTCATCCCGGGCAAGGCCTCGCTAGACGGAACTGGAGGAGACCTACTTAATAATTTCCCGGTTTAGATTCCGCCAATCGGGATTGTCTCGCTCGATCAACTGGAGTTTCCATTTTCCCCGCCAGCGTCTTAGCGATTTCTCACGTGTGATCGCACTTTCGACGCTGCCATGAGCCTCGTAATAGACCAAACGTTTCACTCCATACCTTGAAGTAAACCCGCGTAATTCACCTGTTTTGTGCTGCCATACCCTGCCTGCAAGATCAGTGGTGACGCCGACATACAGCGTGCCGCCCTTCTTGCTTACAAGGATGTAAACGTAACTAACATTAACCATGCCTTCGATATGCACGTCTGAGGGCAAATTTCTTCAAACTATCTTAGACGTCATCCCGGGCGAGCCCGATAGGGCGAGACCCGGGACCCATTCCGGAAAATTCGCGAACCGTTCGAATTGTTTGTGGGTACTCTGGACTGGGTCCCGGATCGGCCTTCGGCCGTCCTGGATGACGTAATTTGATAATGGTTCCATGACCCGCCCCCGCTTGACACCCGCCCGTCGGTGACCGAGAGTCGCCGCCGTTTTCAAGCGGATAGAGCCGGGCCGAGGGGGCCGATCACGCGATGACAGCCGATCTTCAAGCGACGGTCGAGGCCGCCTGGGAAGACCGCGATGCGGTCGACACCAACACCAAGGGCGCGGTCCGGGCGGCGGTCGAGATGGCGCTCAACCTGCTCGACGGCGGCGAGGCCCGGGTCGCCGAGAAGGACGTAGACGGTGGAGATGGGGGCTGGACCGTCAACCAGTGGCTCAAGAAGGCGGTGCTGCTGTCGTTCCGGCTCAACGACATGTGGGCGATGAAGGGCGGGGCCGACGGCGCGCTCTGGTGGGACAAGGTCGATCTCAAGACCCAGGGCTGGAACGCCGACCAGTTCCGCCAGGCCGGGTTCCGCAGCGTGCCGGGCTCGGTGGTGCGCCACTCGGCCTATATCGCGCCGAGCGTGATCCTGATGCCGAGCTTCGTGAACCTCGGCGCCTATGTCGATTCCGGCACCATGGTCGACACCTGGACGACGGTCGGGTCGTGCGCCCAGATCGGCAAGAACTGCCACCTGTCGGGCGGGGTCGGCATCGGCGGCGTGCTGGAGCCGCTGCAGGCCGACCCGGTGATCATCGAGGACAACTGCTTCATCGGCGCGCGCTCCGAGGTCGCCGAGGGCGTGATCGTCGAAGAGGGTGCCGTCTTGGCGATGGGCTGCTACATCGGCCAGTCGACCAAGATCGTCGACCGCGAGACCGGCGAGGTCCATATGGGCCGGGTGCCGGCCTACTCGGTCGTCGTGCCGGGCTCGATGCCGAGCGACAAGGGCGGGCCGAACCTCTATTGCTGCGTCATCGTCAAGCGGGTCGACGAACAGACCCGGGCCAAGACCTCGATCAACGAGCTGCTGCGCGACTGAGCCGGAACAACCATGACTAGCCGGACCGGAGGATGTCTGTGCGGCCGCGTCCGCTACCAGGCGAATGGCGAGCCCCGCTGAGTCGCCCATTGCCACTGCGAGAGTTGTCGCCGGGGCGCGGGCGCGCCGATGGTCACCTGGGCCGGCTACGAACGCGGCTCGGTCGCCTGGCCCGAGGACGAGCCCGCCTACCACGCCTCGTCGTCGGGCGTGCGCCGCGGCTTCTGCCCGACCTGCGGCACGTCGCTGACATACGAAGGTGAACGATGGCCGGACGAAGTACACTTGATGGCCGCCACCCTCGACGATCCGGCGTCAGTGACGCCCGAGCGCCACGTCTACTGGGACGAACACCTGCCGTGGCTCGAGGTCGAGGACAGCCTGCCGCGCTTCCCGACGACCGGCCTGGCCCCGGCGGAGAACTGAGGCCGTGGCCATCGACCCGGTCGAGTTCGCCCAGGACTTGATCCGCTGCGCCAGCGTGACGCCCGAGGACGGCGGCGCGCTGGGGGTCCTGCAGCGGGCGCTGGAGGGGCTCGGCTTCACCTGCCATCCGCTGGAGTTCAGGCAAGACGGCACGCCGGACGTGAAGAACCTCTACGCCCGGATCGGCGAGGACGGGCCCAACTTCTGCTACGCCGGGCACACCGACGTGGTGCCGACCGGGCCGCTCGACGACTGGTCGGCCGACCCGTTCGCCGCCGAGATCCGCCATGGCGAGCTCTACGGCCGCGGCGCCTCGGACATGAAGGGCGGGATCGCCGCCTTCGTCGCCGCCGTCGAGCGGGTGTTGGCGGCGGGGCCGATCGAAGGTTCGATCAGCTTCCTCATCACCGGCGACGAGGAAGGCCCGGCGATCAACGGCACCAGGAAGGTGCTCGATTGGCTCCAGGCGCGCGGCGAGAAGCTCGACGCCTGCCTGGTCGGCGAGCCGACCAACCCGAGCGAGCTCGGCGAGACCGTCAAGATCGGCCGCCGCGGCAGCCTCAATGCGATCCTCACGGTCAAGGGAACCCAGGGCCACGTCGCCTACCCCGGGCTCGCCGACAACGCGGCGCATCGCCTTGTCCGGATGCTCGGCGCCTTGACCGCAGAGTCGCTCGACGAAGGCAACGAGCACTTCCAGCCCTCGAGCCTGCAGGTCACCAGCATCGACATCGGCAACCCGACCGAGAACCTGATCCCGGGCGCCGCCGAGGCCCGGTTCAACATCCGGTTCAACGACCTCCATAGCTCCGTGACCCTGATCGGCTGGATCGGCGAGACCCTGGATAACGCCGCCGGCGGGGCGGAGAACTACGACATCGCGATCCGGGTCAGCGGCGAATCGTTCCTCCATCCACCGGGCCCGCTCTCGGACCTGATCGCCGACAGTGTGGAGGCGGTGCTCGGCCGGCGGCCCGAGTTCAACACCACCGGCGGCACGTCGGACGCGCGGTTCATCAAGGATTACTGCCCGGTCGCCGAGTTCGGCATGGTCGGCGAGACCATGCACAAGGTCGACGAGCGCGCCCGGGTCGACGACATCCGCCGCCTCACGGATATTTACCAGGCGGTGCTGGAAGGCTATTTCAAGAACCCATGATTAGTAGGCAGGAAGCGTTCGAGGGGTTCTACGGCGCCTGGCGGCTGTTTTTCCGCGACAAGGGGGCGGCGGCGCTGTTCGA
>JASLSL010000294.1 GCA_030743445.1 Alphaproteobacteria bacterium | reverse complement strand
TTCGGCGTGTTCCTGAACCGCAAGAACGTGATCATCATCCTGATGTCGATCGAGCTGATGCTGCTCTCGGTCAACATCAACCTAATCGCGTTCTCGGCCCATCTCCAGGACCTGGTCGGCCAGGTGTTCGCGATGTTCGTGCTGACCGTCGCGGCGGCCGAGGCGGCGATCGGCCTCGCCATCCTTGCGGCCTATTACCGCAACCGCGGTTCGATCGACGTCGAAGACGTCACCATGATGAAGGGCTGAGGGAATGGAAGTCGCAACAGTATTCCTGCCCCTGCTCGGTGCGATCATCGCCGGCCTGTTCGGCCGCTTCGTCGGCGATAGGGGCGCGTCGATCGTCACCTGCGTCCTGCTGACGGTCTCGGGCGCGATCTCGTGGTTCCTGCTGTTCGACATCACGGTCGGCGGCAACCCGCGGACGATCGAGCTCTTCACCTGGATCGACGTCGACGCCTTCGAGTTCTCGTGGGCGCTGAAGATGGACCAATTGACCGCGGTGATGCTGGTCGTGGTGACCACGATCTCGGCCGTGGTGCACTGGTATTCGATCGGCTACATGCACGGCGATCCCGGGATACCCAGATTCTTCGCCTATTTGAGTCTCTTCACCTTCTTCATGCTGATGCTGGTGAGCGCCGACAACCTGGTGCAGCTGTTCTTCGGCTGGGAGGGGGTCGGCCTCTGCTCCTACTTCCTGATCGGGTTCTGGTACGACCGCCCGTCAGCCAACGCTGCGGCGATCAAGGCGTTCCTGGTCAACCGGATCGGCGATTTCGGCTTCGCGCTCGGCATCTTCGCGGTCTTCGTGCTGTTCGGCACGGTGTCGCTCGACACCATCTTCGACGCGGCCGAGGCTAAGGCGCAAGCCCAACTCGTGTTCCTCGGCGTCGAGTTCCACGCGATCACCATCATTTGCTTGTTGCTGTTCATGGGGGCGATGGGCAAATCGGCGCAGCTCGGCCTGCACACCTGGCTGCCGGACGCGATGGAGGGCCCGACCCCGGTCTCGGCCTTGATCCACGCCGCGACCATGGTCACCGCCGGCGTCTTCATGGTCTGCCGGCTGTCGCCGCTGTTCGAGCAATCCGAGGTCGCGCTTGCCGTCGTTACCGTGGTCGGCGCGTTGACCGCCTTCGTCACCGCGACCATCGGGCTGACGCAAAACGATATCAAGCGGGTGATCGCCTATTCGACCTGCTCGCAGCTCGGCTATATGTTCTTCGCCGCCGGCGTCTCGGCCTATTCGGCGGCGATGTTCCATCTCTTTACACACGGCTTCTTCAAGGCGCTGTTGTTCCTCGGCTCCGGCTGCGTGATCCACGCGATGTCGGACGAGCAGGACATGCGCAAGATGGGCGGTATCTGGAAGATGGTGCCGATCACCTACGCCTTGATGTGGATCGGCAGCCTGTCGCTTGCCGGGATCGGCATTCCGGGTGTCGCCGGATTCGCCGGGTTCTATTCGAAGGACGTGATCCTGGAATCGGCCTGGGCGGCAAATACAGGCGTCGGCGGATTCGCCTTCTGGCTTGGCATCCTGGCGGCGCTGATGACCGCGTTCTACTCGTGGCGCCTGCTGTTCATGACCTTCCACGGCGAGACCAGGGCCGACGAGAAGACTTTTGCCCACGTGCACGAGGCGCCGAAGATCATGTGGGTGCCGCTGCTGGTGCTCGCGGCCGGCGCCGTCGTCGCCGGCGCATTGGGCTACAACGCCTTCGTCGGCGAGGGGTTGGACGCGTTCTGGGGCGAGTCGATCTTCGTCGCCAAGGGACACACCGCGCTCGCCGACGCGCACAGCGCGCCGTACTGGGTCAAGGCCCTGCCGATGGTGATGGGCGTCGGCGGCATCGGGCTGGCCTATTGGATGTACATGGCGCGGCCCGACGTTCCGGCGCTCTGGGCCGAGAGGCTACGCCCGCTCTACCTGTTGTCCTACAACAAGTGGTGGTTCGACGAGCTTTATGAACGGATGTTCGTGCGCCCCGCTTTCTATCTCGGCTACGGCTTCTGGGTATCGGGCGACGGTGCCTTGATCGATGGCATCGGCCCCGACGGAATCGCCGCCGTCACCAGGCGCATCGCCAACCGGGCGAGTTGGCTGCAGAGCGGGTATCTCTACCACTACGCCTTCGCGATGCTGATCGGCGTCGTCGTGCTGGTGACCTGGTACATGGCCACGGGATCGGGGGGATAGGGCCGATGGCCGGCGCGATGCCGCTCTTGAGTATCACCACCTTCACGCCGCTCGTCGGTGTGTTGGCGATCCTGCTGTTCGCCCGCGGCACGCCCGAGGAGGTCGCCCGCAACTCGCGTTGGGGTGCGCTGTGGACGTCGATCTTCACCTTCGCGATCTCGATCCTGATCTGGGCCAACTTCGACACCAAGACGGCGGAGTTCCAGTTCACCGAGAAGGTCGACTGGATTCCGGCGTTCAAGATTTCCTACCACATGGGCGTCGACGGCATTTCGATGTTCTTCGTCCTGCTGACGACGCTTCTGACGCCGGTCTGCGTGCTGGCGAGCTGGCGGGCGATCGAGGGCCGGGTCAAGGAATACATGATCTCGTTTTTGGTGCTCGAAACCATGCTGGTCGGCATGTTCTGCGCCCTCGACCTGATCACCTTCTACATCTTCTTCGAGGGCGTGCTGATCCCGATGTTCCTGATCATCGGCGTCTGGGGCGGCCCGCGGAAGGTCTACGCCGCGTTCAAGTTCTTCCTCTTCACGCTGTTGGGCTCGGTGCTGATGCTGCTCGCGATCCTGACCATGTATTTCCAAGTCGGCACGACGGACATCCCGACCCTGATGGAGGCCAACTTCCCGCGCGGTCTGCAGATCTGGATGTGGCTCGCCTTCTTCGCCTCGTTCGCGGTCAAGGTGCCGATGTGGCCGGTCCACACCTGGCTGCCGGACGCCCATGTCGAGGCGCCGACCGCCGGCTCGGTGATGCTTGCCGGTGTCTTGCTGAAGATGGGCGGCTACGGGTTCCTGCGATTCTCGCTGCCGATGATGCCGCTCGCGTCCGAGTTCTTCACCCCGTTCGTCTTCGCCCTCAGCATCGTCGCCGTGATCTACACCTCGCTGGTGGCGTTGGCCCAGACCGACATGAAGAAGCTGATCGCCTATTCCTCGGTCGCCCATATGGGTTTCGTCACCTGTGGCATATTCGTTGCCAACCAGGAAGCCGTCGCCGGCGCGATCATCCAGATGCTGAGCCACGGCGTCGTCTCGGCGGCACTCTTCCTCATTGTCGGCGTGGTCTACGACCGTATCCACTCGCGCGACATCGCGACCTATGGCGGGCTGGTCCACCGCATGCCGGTCTATGCCACGGTGTTCATGCTGTTCATGCTGGCTTCGGTCGGCCTGCCGGGGACCAGCGGCTTCGTCGGCGAAATCCTGGTCCTGGTCGGCACCTTCAAGATCAGCACCTGGGTCGCGGCGCTGATGGCGACCGGCATGATCCTGGGCGCCGCCTATATGCTCTACCTCTACCGCCGGGTGATCTTCGGCGAGCTGACCAAGGAAGAACTCAAGGAAATCCTCGATCTCAGCCCGCGCGAGATCGCGGTCTTCGCGCCGCTGATCGTGGTCGTGCTGTGGATGGGCATCTACCCGATGCCGTTCCTCGATGCGATCGAGGTCTCGGTCGCCAACCTGGTCGGCGAATACAGCACCGCGCTGGCGGCGGCCGACGGCGCGCATTTCACCCTCGCGGGTCAACGGTAGAGGGGAGGGAGAGCGATGACGGACCTTCCTCAGATGATGCCGGCGGCGCCCGAGATTTTCCTCGCCGTGGCGGGAATGCTGCTGATGATGGTCGGCGTCTTCACCCGCGAGGAGCGGGCGGCGCAGCGCGTCCACCTGCTCTCGCTCGCGGTGCTGGTCATCACCATGGCGATGGTCGGGATCTTGAACGGCGGCAAGGCCATGGCGTTCGGCGGCGTGTTCCTGGCCGACGACTTCGCCGCCTTCATGAAGGTGTTGGCGATCCTCGGCGCGGTCCTGGTGCTGGTGATGGGCCGCAGCTACGTTGTGCGCGAGGGCATGGCGCGCTTCGAGTACCCGATCCTCATCCTGTTCGCGACTCTCGGCATGATGATGATGATCTCGGCCAACGACCTGATCGCGCTCTACCTCGGGCTCGAGCTGCAGAGCCTGTCGCTTTACGTTATCGCCGCCTTCAAGCGCGACGCCATGCGCTCGTCCGAGGCCGGGCTGAAGTACTTCGTCCTCGGCGCGTTGTCGTCGGGAATGCTGCTTTACGGTTGCTCGTTGATCTATGGCTTCGCCGGATCGACCTCGTTCGAGACCTTGGCCAGGGTGCTCGGCGGCGACATCCCGGTCGGGCTGATCGTCGGACTGGTGTTCCTGCTCGCCGGCCTCGCCTTCAAGGTCTCGGCCGTGCCGTTCCACATGTGGACGCCGGACGTCTACGAGGGCGCGCCGACACCGGTCACCGCGTTCTTCTCGATCGCACCCAAGATCGCCGCGATCGCGCTGTTCCTGCGCGTCATGACCGGGCCGTTCGGCGAGCTGGTCGAGGAATGGCGGCAAATCATCATCTTCATCTCGATCCTCTCGATGTCGCTCGGCGCCTTCGCCGCGATCGCCCAGACCAACATCAAGCGGCTGATGGCCTACAGCTCGATCGGCCATGTCGGTTACGCGTTGATCGGGCTTGCCGCCGGGACCCATGTCGGCGTCCGCGGCGTGCTGATCTACATGGCGATCTACCTCGCGATGAACGCGGGAACGTTCGCCTGCATCCTCGCGATGCGGCGCAAGGGCGAGATGGTCGAGGAGATTTCGGACCTCGCCGGCCTCTCGCGGAGCAAGCCGGGGATGGCGCTGGCGATGATGATCTTCATGTTCTCGATGGCGGGGGTGCCGCCGACCGCCGGCTTCTTCGGCAAACTCTATGTGTTCCTGGCGGCGATCGAGGCCGAGCTTTACACGCTGGCGGTGATCGGCGTCGTCACCAGCGTCGTCGGCGCGTTCTATTATCTGCGCATCATCAAGATCATGTATTTCGACGAGCCGGCGGAGGAATTCGACACGCCCATCGGCCGCGGCCTCGGCAGCGTGCTGACCGTGACCGGCATCGTCACCCTGTTCTTCTTCCTCTGGCCGGCGCCGCTACTCGACGGCGCAGCGCAGGCGGCGGCGGCGTTGTTCGCCGGTTGACGGCTCGGGGCGACGCCATGCGGGCCGAACCGGTGCTTCCCTCAGGCTTTACCTTGATCGAGAAGGACTCCGTCGGCTCGACCAACGACGAGGCGCGGGCGTTGGCCGATTCCGGCGCCGCCGATGGAACCCTGGTCTGGGCGCAGGAGCAGACCGCGGGGCGCGGGCGCCGCGGCCGGGCCTGGCTGTCGCCGCGCGGCAATCTCTATTGCTCGATGGTGCTGCGGCCCGAGGTGCCGGCAGCCGAGGCGGCGCAGCTTTCCTTCGTCGCCGCCCTGGCGCTCGGCGATGCCCTCGGCGGCTTCGTCGATCCGGCACATATCGGCTTCAAGTGGCCCAACGACGTGCAGGTGAGGGGCGCCAAGGTCGCGGGCATACTGCTCGAATCCTCGGGCGTCGCGGCGGCCCATGTCGAGTGGCTGGTGGTCGGCTGCGGCGTCAACGTGGCCTTGCACCCGGCCGGCGTCGACCGGCCAGCGACCGATCTGCGCGCCGAAGGTGCGGCGGACGCCACGGTCGAGGCCGTGCTCGAAGCCTACACGCGACATTTCGATGGTTGGCGCGAACGGTGGCGGCAGGACGGCATTGCGCCGGTTCGCGCCGCCTGGCTGGCGCGCGCCGTAGGCATCGGCGAGGCGATCACCGTGCGCCTGCCCGAGACGGAGCTGCACGGGAAATTCGTCGACATGGATGAAACGGGCGCCCTGATCCTCGATCTGGCGGACGGTGAAAGGCGCGCGATCAGCGCCGGCGACGTGTTCCTGGCAACGGAGCTGGAGCATGCTGCTGGCCATTGATTCGGGCAACACCAACACGGTGTTCGCGGTCTATGACGGCGACGAGCGCATGGGGGTGTGGCGCTGCGGCTGCAATCCTCGGCGCACGGCGGATGAGTACTCGGTCTGGCTGATCGACCTGATGGCGATGCGCGAGCTGAAGCGCGAAGACGTCAACGACGCGATCATCGCCAGCGTCGTGCCCGATACCAATTTCGCGCTGATTTCGCTGTGCCAGCGCTACTTCGACTGCGAGGCGATGATGGTCGGCGATCCGGAGATCGACCTCGGCGTCGAGGTGTTGATCGACCGGCCCGAGCAGGTCGGCGCCGACCG
>JASLSL010000293.1 GCA_030743445.1 Alphaproteobacteria bacterium | reverse complement strand
GTTGATCGGATAGATCGTGCCGGCATAGCCCTTGTCTTGCAGGAACTTCAGCGGCCGGCCGCCGAGCTTGTTGGCATCCTCCGATGCGCCGACGATGGCGATCGAGGCGGGGCTAAGCATTTTCTCGAGGTCGGCGGTCATGGCGTCCCTTCGCCTCCGTACAGGGCGGGGGCGGGACCGGAGAATGGCCGCCGCTATCCCGGTTGTCCAGTGCCGCCCCGGGCATCGAATTTCCGCTGTCGCCCCAACCGGGCGGATGCGATACTGACCGGCGATGATGCTTCGGAAATCGAGGAATATCCTGCGGGCCTGGCCCGTACTGTTCCTGCTGACTGCCGCGGGCGCGCTGGTCGGCGCGCGCCAGGCGCCGGACACCGACACACCGATCGATTCGGGCGACTATCTGGTCGGCAAGCTGCTGATCGCGACGCCGAGCATGGGCGACCCGCGGTTCAAGGAATCCGTGATCTTCATGGTCGAGCACGACGACAAGGGTGCGCTGGGGCTGGTCGTGAACCGGGTGATCGGGCGGGCGAAGCTCGCCCAGTTCTTCGATAAGCTCGGCATCGAAAGCAAGAACGCCACCGGCGTCGTACCGATCCATTACGGCGGCCCGGTGCAGCCGCAATTCGGCTTCGTCATCCACTCGGCCGAGTTCCGCGCGCAGGACACTCGATTGATCACCACGGGCGTCGCGGTCAGCCCCGAGCCGGGGGTGCTCGCCGCCATGGCGCGGGGCGAAGGACCGAAGCGCACCATCTTCGCGGTCGGCTACGCCGGCTGGGCGGCGGGGCAACTCGAGCACGAGATGGACCGCAAGGATTGGTACACCGCGCCGGTGGACCTGGAGATCGTGTTCGACAAGGACATGGCGACCAAATGGAAGCGCGCGGTCGAGATCCGGTACCGGACGCTTTAGAGCGGTTCGGGTCTAGTGACAGGGAGGAAACGATGAGCGCAGCCCCCGGCTTCGCGAAGAAGCCCGACTACCCGCTCGAGATCGCGGCGGTCGCGGAGCGCTACCGCGTCGTGTTCAACGGCGAGACCGTCGCCGACAGCCATAACGTATTGCTGATGCGCGAGTCGTCCTACGACCCGGTGTGCTATTTCCCGCGCGCGGACGTGCGCATGGAGCTGCTGCAAAGCACCACCCACGGCACCCATTGCCCGTTCAAAGGCGACGCCAGCTATTGGTCGATCATGGCCGGCGACCGGGTCGCGGAGAGCGCGGTGTGGAGCTACCAGGCGCCGTTCGACGAGGTCGAAGAGATCGCCGGCTACCTCGCCTTCTACCCCGACCGGGTCGACGCCATCGAGGTCGTCGACGGCTGAGTCTTTCGCCCTATGACCGACGCGTCGCAAATCTTCCAGGGCCTCGCCGGCAACTATCAGGAATTCCGCCCACGCTACCCGGCGGAGTTGCTCGGTCGTCTCAACGACCTGTTCCCCGCAACGGGTTCGCTGGTGGCGATCGACGTCGGGTCGGGCACCGGCATCTCGACCCGGGCGCTGGCCGAGACCTTGGGCCGCCGCGCCACCGTCACCGGGATCGAGCCCGGCCCCGACATGCGCCGCGAGGCGATGGAAGCGACGCCCGAAGACCTGCCGGTGCGCTACATCGAGGGCACCGCGGAGGACATCGACTATCCCGAAGGGGCGCTCGACCTGGTGTTCGTCGGGCAGGCGATCCACTGGTTCGACCGGCCGAAATTCTACGGCGAGGCGGGTCGGGTCCTGAAGCCGGGCGGGCACCTGGCGGTCGCCAACAACAATCGGAATTGGCGGGAGAGCGAGCTTCTGTCGGCCTTCGAATCTTTGCTCGAGACCCATGCGCCGGGCTACCGGCGCGACTATCGCGCCTACGACCTCGAGGCCGAACTCGAGGCGCTCGACTGGGTCGCGGGGCTGTCGATGCACCGCGAGGCCTGGATCCGGCCGATGGACGTCGACTCCTTCGTCGGCATGTTCTCGTCCTCGAACAAGGCGCAGGCCGCGATCAAGGCGCTCGGCAAGGAAGCGGCGTTCAAACAGGCGCGCGAGATCGCGACCCGTCACGCCGAAGAGGACGGCTCGCTCCCGGTCGCCTATGTCAGCGAATTGGTCGTCGCGAAGAAGGGCTGATCAGATCAGCCCGTCCATGATCGAATAGCCGACAGCGCGGCCGATGCCGCGGCGCAGGCCCTCGAGGCGCAGCACCTGGCCCGAGGCGATGTTGCAGAGGTTCACGTCGGCGCCGAACTCGCGGATCAGCCCGGCGTGCTGCTCGGGGAAGCGGTAGGGGTCGGCCTCGATGACGATGCGGTCGAACCAGTTCTGCTCGCGCAGCTCGGCCATCGCCGTCGGCACGGCCTCGGCCAGCATGTCGATCTCGCTCTGCTCGACGATGACGTGGTCGATGCCGCACTCGGCGACCGAGTGGATCACCGCCCCCAGCTCGTCGAGCTTCATCGGCTCGCTCGGCGCCTTGCGGCCGAACTCGTAGACGATCTCGAAACCGGATTTCTGGAAGCGCTCGATCAGCGCCTTGCGCTCGTCGTCGCCGAGCGTGATGTAGTTCTCGGATATCTCGAAGCCCATCAGCTCGACCCGGCGCAGCAGCGCCTCGAGGCCGTCGAGCTCGCCCTTGGCCCAGGCGTATTCGAACAGCATGCCGCCGGCGAACGGATGGCAGTCGTAGTCGCGGTAGAGCTTGGCCGAGGCCTTGACCGCCGCCTCCGGCAGCAGCAATCCGTTGAGCGCGTAGATCTTGGCGTGGTCGATGTAGTCGGCGGCGCAATCGAGCAGGTCCCGGATGCCATTGGCGCCACCGGACCAGCCCATCTCGTCCGGGCCGAAATCGATCATCGTCGTCAGGCCGCGCTTGCGGGGCTTTCCTTCGCGTTGCGGCAGAGCGAGGGTCACGGGATCAGTCCTCGCGCCCGCGGACCAGGCGCAGCGGCGTGTAGACGATCTTGGTCTCGCCGTTCTGGTCCTTGACCGTGTTCTTAGTCCGCACCAGGCCGCGATTGCCTTTGGAGGTCTCGCGCACCTCGGTGACCTCGACCTCGACATGGATCGTGTCGTCGACGAAGCACGGGTTCTCGACGTCGAGCTCCATGTTGAGAAAGGCGAGCCCGGTCTCCTGCATCGAGGCCTGGATCAACAGTCCCTCCGCCGTGGTGTAGACGAGGGCCGCCGGCACCACGCGCCGCGGGATCGCCGAGTGCTCGGCAATGTATTCGAGGTTGTTGAACATCACCTCGGTCATGCCGGTGCAGTTGATGAAGGTGACCAGTTCGGTCTCGGTGATGGTCCGGCCGATGGTCCGGAAGGTCTGGCCGACCTCGTAGTCCTGCCAGCGCTTGCCGAGGCCGACGGTTTCCATGTTCATCTCGGGCGCCCTCCCCGTTGGGTCGTGTGGGTGGTTCGGGATTTACGCAGCGCCGAGGGCGGGATTCAAGCCTTTAGACCGCGGGGAGCGGATATTCGGTGTATGGAATGCCGGATCGAAGACCATCCCTCAGGCGTGCAGATGGAAGACCTTGTTGGTGATCTTCCACTCGCCGTCGAGCTTCAGCAGCGTGAACAGGTCGGTGAACCGGTGACCGGTCCAGTTGTCGAGTTCGAGCCGCACGGTGGCGACGGTGTCGACGAGATCGATGTTGGCAATCCGCGCTTCGAGCCCGCTCGCCGGACCGTTCTCGTCGTTCCAGGCGAAGAGCTGCTCGATCGGGCCGGCGAACAGGTCGTCGCCGACGTGACCGAAGATCGTCGCGTCCTCGTGGAAGGCGGGCTTCATGTCGTCGCCCCTGCCCGACTTGGCGCCATCGATGTAGTGCTGGGCGACTTTGGCGATCGCGTCATGCTCGCTCGCGTTTGTGGCTACGTTGCTCATGGGTCTTGCTCCTCTCGAATTGCCCAGCGGCCGGGGCCGCCTTCGCGGCGGACCCGTGAATCGCCCTGGATTTCTGTTTTGATTACTCGATGACGACGTAGGTCCGCACCTCGATGCTTTCGCGCGGGGGCGCATGGTCGCGGATCTCGGGCGGATTGAAGGCGCTATGCGGGGTAAAGCGGGCGCGGCTGTCGTCACTGTCCCAGCCCTTGATCAGCAACACCTCGTCTCCGGTCATCTTCGGCGCATAGTACCAGCGCTGCGAAGGGGCATGCGCCAGGTTGTAGATTTCGCCGACCCGGTCCGGGAATATCTGGTCGGTCGCGATCAGGTCTTCCGGCGCCACGCTGGCGGCATCGGCGAGTGTCAACGGCGATCGTTCGACCGGGCCGTGGATCGGGCGCCAGACGTTGACCTGGACGATCCGGGCGCCGGAAGCGGTCAGACGCGCGACTTCGTCCTCGCCGAGGATGTCCTTGGCGCGCTGCGGCCCGCTCTTGGCGGTGTAGTCGACATGGAGCCGGCTCGCCGGCCCGCGCCGGCCGCCCGGGTTTTGCGCCCCGACCCCATCATCGGAGCGGCGCGTGACGTCGAAGATAGCGACCTGGCTGGCGCCGAACCTGCGACGCAGGAGCGCTTCGATCTCCGGGTAATACTCTTCTTTTATGGCATCGTCGTCGTAAAGGTCCTCGACCGCGGTGGTATCGTGCAGCAGCTCGAATCCTTCCCGATCGATGGACAGCGTGTCGGCGATCTCGCGCATGTCCGAGATGGAAACCGGATGGGCCTCGACGTCGAAGAACATTTTCTGCTTGCCGCCGGTGAGGGCGGCGCTGTGGAACACCGGCTTGGTGTCTTGACGGGCGATGAAGTTCAGGGGCGCTTCGACGTCCGTGGCGGATCGAAGCGGCGCGGCCTCCGGGGAGGCGGAAGCGACAATCTGGTTCATAACAACCTTCCTTGATTTACCTGGCCGCTCGACGGCCGTGGGTCCGTTGCCGGCAAAGATGGGCCGGCGAGGCAAAGAAATCCAATTGGTTCGATTCAGGTTGACTTGAATAAAATTCAAGTCATGCGGATGTCGAGGCATCCCCGTTGGCGCCACCCCATTCGGCCGCCTTTTCGGTCAGCCAGCGCTCGAGGCGCCGTCCGGCGGCGGTCGGCACTGCATCGCTCGGACGGCACAAATAGTATGCCGCACCGGTCGGATCGGCCATGCCGAATGGCGCCACGAGCCGGCCGCTCTCCAGCCAGCCGTCGACGACCGGCCGCCGCCCCATGGCAAGTCCGTGCCCCGACTCGGCGACCTGTAGGGTCTGTTCCATCGCGTCCAACGTGATCGCATCGTCGAGCGCCGGTAGCTCGACGCCATTGGCGCGCGCCCACTCTTCCCATTCGTCCGGAAAGCTTGCGCTGACGATGATCCGGACACTGCGGAGCACATCCAACGATGGCTCTTGGGGCAGTGGATCCAGGTAGCCCGGCGCACAAACCGGCATCGCCGTCTCCTCGAGCAGGAAAGTCGCTTCGACATCGGGCCACGCGCCTTTGCCATGGCGGATCGCAACGTCCATCTGTTCTCTCATCAGATCGACGACGCGCGTCGTGGTGATCAGTTGCAGGTCGATCTCGGGGTGCTCGCGCTCGAAGGCGCCGAGCCTGGGGATCAGCCATGTCGCGGCGAGCGACGGGGCCAGCGTCAGCCGCACCGCGCTGCGACCGCTGGCCGACAGTAGGGCTTCGGTTGCCGCGTGGATCTGGCGCATCGCAGGTTCGATCTGGTCCAGATACCGCCGCCCGGTGTCGGTCAATGTCGGGCGTTTGCCCGACCGATCGAACAGCGGGGTGCGCAGAAACTCCTCGAGCCGTCGCACCTGATGACTGATCGCCGATTCAGTGATGCCGAGACTCTCCGCCGCGTCGCGATACCGATCATGCGTCGCAGCGCCATGAAACGCCCTGAGTGCTGCAAACGGCGGCAGCGTCATCTTGGGTTTCGGCATTTTCAGAGGGTGCGGGAGAATTGAACGGAATTCAAGTAATATACGAAATCGAGACGCCGTCGCCTATCGCCCGCTCAGGCCACCCGTCCCTTCTCGCCCGCCGCGGCGAACCGGTCGATGCCGATCTCGGCGCGGAAGCCGGCCGTGTCCTCGGCCTTCGCGGTCTCGAGCGGAATGCCGGTGGCGTCGGCGACCCGGTCGAGCGCCTCGAACACCGCCGCGACGCCGGCGACATCGGCGAAGGCGGCGTCGTCCAGCGCCGCGCGGATCCGCACCCCCGCGGCCGCGATCGCCGGCCGGTCGAGGGCCACGACGGCCTCCGCGAAGTCGCGCAGCAGGTTGCCCTGCGCGACACCACCCGATCCCCCGGCGGCGGTGAGCGCGCCCAAATCGTAGTCCCGTCGGTCGTGGTCGGCGCTCCGACGGAGCACCTGGGCATGGCTGGTGGTTCAGTAGACGCACTGGTTGAGCGCCGAGACCCGGGCCGCGACGAACTCGATCTGGGCGTGCGTGATCGCCCGGTACTCGGTGCCGACGTCGTGCATTTGCTCGGCGTCGAGGTATTGCGACGCGACGAGGGCGAAGAAGCCCCGCACCTCGTCCGGCACCAGCGACATCGCTTGCCGGATATAGGCGCCGGTGCTGTTGGCGTAGAGGTCGGCCTCGTTCGGCCCCACGGTCTTCGGGTTGATCAGCGGCACCCAGGCGCGTTCGTGCGAAAGACCGTCCGGGCGGTAGTACGACGGCTCGCCCGCGACCGGCGCCGGCAGCGGAAAAGGCTCGATCCCGAGGCCCACGCAGAACTGGTCGACGGCGACCGTCGAGGCGACCGTGCCGACGAGCTCGACATAGCGTTCGTCATCCAACCCCTCCGCCGCGAGCCCGTCGCGCCACGCCCGGGTCAGGCGCCCCGGGTCGGTGCGGATGCGGTGGATGGCCTCGACCATCGGCGGGACAAGCGCGCCCAGATGGTCGTGTTCGCCCTCGACTGCGAACGGCGAGAGTGCCGCCTTGCGCTCCGTGCAAAGATCGCAATTCAGCGCAGCCCGTGTCTCCGCCGCGATCGACACCCGTTCGCCGCCGGTGAGCCAGGTGCCGGACTTGGCGATGTGCTTCCAGACGAGTTGCTGCGCCGCGACGACCTCGTCGCGGATCGGCAGATCAACATGATCGTAGGATACGTCGCTCATGCCCGTTCCTCCCACCGACTAGCATATACCGGTATCGGCGACGATCCAGCGATCCCGTTCAAGAGGCCGCGGGCCGACCGGCGCGATGCGCGCGGCAATGTGACACATATGACCTCTCGCACCCGACCCAACCGAGGCCGCGAACCGTGCTAGGCTGGCGCCAACATCACCCACCGGAGGAACGTCATGGCGTCGACATCGAGCGACAACGGGACATCGCCGGCTCCGGGCGGCGGCGGCCGGGACCGGCGGATCGTTGTCATGACCGTCCTTGGATTGATCTCGGGTCTCATTTGCGCTTCGGTCGAATATTGGCCGGATGCGATCTCCGGCCTGATCCCCGGAAGGGAAGAGAATGTCATCGGCGTCGTCTTCGGCATCGTCGTCGGCTTCTACCTTTACCGGCTGGGCCTGGCCACGGCGGCCAAGGCGGTGGCGTTCCTGGTCGCCTCCGAGGTCTCCTGGCTCGCGGCACATTACTTCGCAGCCGACGTGGCTTACGACTACGCGAGGAAAGTTTGCGAGTCGGAGTGGTGCAGCTTTATGCTCGCCGGGATCCCGGCCGGCGTGTTGGGCGCGGGACTTTTGGTCATGGCGATCTGGTTCCTGTTCCCGTTCTTCCGCCAACCCCGCCTGGCCATCGCCACGGTGGC
>JASLSL010000292.1 GCA_030743445.1 Alphaproteobacteria bacterium | reverse complement strand
CCGACCTCAATCTCTTTATCGTCTTTATCATTTCGGGTTTGATTTCCGCGTTTTTCGGTATCTTGATCGGCTTGCCGAGCCTCCGGATCAAGGGCTTCTACCTGGCGGTCACGACCCTGGCGGCGCAATTCTTCGTGGAATGGTCGATCAACCGCATCGACTGGCTATCCGATTACAGCCCCTCGCACACGATCGGCGGCCCACCGCGGGAGATGTTCGGCATCGAGGTCATGGGCCCGACCGCGAATCCAGCGGCGAAATACCTTCTGATGTTGACGGTCGTCGTTGTGCTTGGCTTCCTGGCCAAGAACATCATCCGAGGCCGCATCGGGCGAAGCTGGATGGCGATCCGCGACATGGACATCGCCGCCGAGTTGATCGGCATTCGGCCACTGCAGACCAAGCTGCTCGCCTTCGCGGTCAGCTCATTCTATATCGGCGTCGCCGGCGCGCTATATGTCCTGATTTATCTCGAGAGTGTCGACCCGGAGGCCTTCGAGATCCTGACGACGTCTTTCCCGGTGCTCTTCATGATCATCATCGGCGGCCTCGGCAGCATCATGGGCGCGTTCATGGGCGCGGCCTTTATCGTCATGATGCCCGTATTCCTTCGAAATATCTTCCCCGCGATCGGTATGGACGTGCCCTCGTACGTCATCCAGCACCTCGAGTTCATGCTGTTCGGCGGCTTGATCGTGTTTTTCCTGATCGTCGAGCCGAACGGCCTGGCCCGGCTGTGGCAAATCGCGAAAGAGAAGCTCCGGCTGTGGCCGTTCCCGCACTGAGGAGAATGCTGGTGCGCGATGATTGTCCGAATTATCCGCGTATGTTACGGTTTGCGTGGCTTCACGAATAATAACGAACTGGTTTCATCTTCCAGGGAGGTAAATGTGAAACTTGGCAAATGGGTCATCGGCTTGTTGGCCGTAGGGGCGTTTGCGGGACCGTTGGTCGCAACCGCCGAAGCGAAGGAATCTGTGTTCCTTCCGATGTTCACTTATCGCACCGGTCCCTTTGCGCCGGGCGGCACTAAGGTCGCGAACGGCTATGTGGCCTATCTCGAGTTGCTGAACAAGCGTGACGGCGGCATCGAGGGTGTCGAGGTCAAGTGGGAGGAATGCGAGTTCGGTTACAAGACGGACCGTGGCGTCGAGTGCTATGAGCGCTTGAAGCCGAAGGGAAGCGTCATTTCCAATCCTTACAGCACCGGGCTGACCTACAAGCTCATCCCGAAGGCGCCGGTCGACCAGATTCCGATCCTGTCGATGGGCTACGGCATGAGCGGCGCGGCCGACGGTCGCTATTTCCCGTGGGTCTTCAATTTCCCGACAAGCTACTGGTCGCAAGCATCCGCCTTCATCAAGTATGTCGGCACGGAATTGGGCGGCATGAACAAGCTCAAGGGCAAGAAGATCGGCCTGATCTTCCTCGAATCCGGATACGGCCGCGAGCCGATTCCACTGTTCGAGGCGTTGGGCAAGAAGTTCGGATACTCGTTCAAGCACTGGGCGGTGCCGGGCAAGCAGATGGCCGACCAGCGCAGCCAGTGGCGCAAGATCGTGCGCTGGAACCCGGACTACCTGTTCATGTGGGGTTGGGGCGTGATGAACCCGACCGCGGTGTCGCGGGCGACCGAGTTCGGCTACCCGATGAGCCGCTTCATCGGCGTCTGGTGGTCGGGCGACGAGCTCGACACCAAGCCGTCCGGCGTGAAGGCCAAGGGCTATCGTGCCGGCACCTTCCATGCGCCTGGCGCCTTCGCCGACGTGCACAAAGACCTATTGAAGCATGTCTATGGCGGCAACGAGGCGGCCGCGAAGAAGCGGAACTTCGGCGACGTTCTCTATAACCGTGGCGTCTTCAACGCCATGCTGGCGACCGAGGCGATCCGCATCGCCATCAAGAAGTTCGGCAAGAAGGTCACCGGCAAGGAGGTCCGCTGGGGTCTCGAGAACCTCAAGCTCGACGAGAAACGCATGGCCGAGTTGGGTGCGGCCGGATTCGGCAAGCCGATCCGGATCACCTGCGCGGACCATGAAGGCAACGGTCCGGTCCTGTTCCAGGAGTGGGACGGTACCAAGTGGAAGATCATCAGCGACTGGGTCGAGCCTATGCGGGCGACCGTGCGGCCGATGCTGGAAGCGGCGGCCGTGAAGGAAGCCAAGAAGTGGAAATACAAGAAGCGGGAAAACTGTTCGTAAGGGGGTCGTAACCGCAGATTGTAAAGAAATCGAAACGCGGGGTGCCGGTTCAGTCCCGGCCCCCGTGATTTCGTTTTCGTCGGACTCGTCCGGCAAACGCTCTATCGTCAATTTACTGCTTGAATTCGGACTCTGACCATGAGTGAAAACGGCAACGCGCTGCTTTCCGTCAACAATATCGAAGTCATTTACGATCACGTCATTCTGGTCTTGAAGGGCGTCTCCTTCGAGGTTCCGAAAGGCGGTATCGTGACCCTTCTCGGTGCCAACGGGGCCGGCAAGACGACGACCCTGAAGGCGATCTCCAACTTGCTCAAGGCCGAGCGCGGCGACGTCACCAAGGGCTCGATCGAGTATCTCGGCGAGCGCATCGACGCGTTGACGCCGCACGATCTGGTCAAGCGCGGCGTCGTCCAGGTGATGGAGGGCCGCCACGTTTTCGAACACCTGACGGTCGAGGAAAACCTGATGACCGGCGCCTACACGCGCAGCGACGGCCGCGACAAGGTGGCCGAGGACCTGGAGATGGTCTACCGCTATTTCCCGCGCCTCAAGGAGCGCCGGAAGGCCCAGGCGGGCTATACCTCGGGCGGCGAGCAGCAGATGACCTCAATCGGCCGGGCGCTGATGGCGCGGCCGAAGATGATTCTGTTGGACGAGCCGTCGATGGGCCTCGCGCCGCAGTTGGTCGAGGAAATCTTCGAGATCGTCGCCCGGCTCAACGAGGACGAGGGAGTCACCTTCCTGCTCGCCGAGCAGAACACCAACATGGCGCTCCGTTTCGCGCGCCACGGCTACATCCTGGAGAACGGCCGCGTGGTGCTCGACGGGGAAGCCGCGGCGTTGCGCGAGAACGAGGACGTGAAGGAGTTCTATCTCGGGCTCTCCGGCACCGGGCGCAAGAGCTATCGCGACGCCAAGCACTACAAGCGCCGCAAGCGCTGGCTGGCGTAGGCCCGGCCTCCTCCTGGCGACCGCGAGCGACGGGTCATGACCGAATATTTCGACGATCTGGAGACCCGCGAGCCCGAGGTCCGCGAGGCCGCCCTGATGGCGGCCCTGCCGGCGCAGATCGCCCGCGCCAAGGCGACCGAGGGCTATGGCGAGATCCTCGCCGATGTCGACCCGGCGGAGGTGACCGGCCGCGCGGCGCTGGCCGCCTTGCCGGTCACCCGCAAGAGCGAGCTCGTCGAGCTGCAGCAGACCGCGCCGCCGTTCGGCGGGCTCAACGCCACCGCGCCCGGCGAGATGGCGCGGCTGTTTCATTCGCCAGGCCCGATCGCCGAGCCCGAGGGCCGGCGCAAAGATTTCTGGCGCCTGGCGCGCCCGTTGTTCGCCGCCGGGTTCCGGCCCGGCGACATCGTCCATAACTGCTTTTCCTATCATTTCACGCCGGCCGGTTTCATGTTCGACAGCGCCGCCCAGGCGCTCGGCTGCGCGGTCTTCCCGGGCGGCGTCGGCCAGACTGAGCTGCAGGTCGCGGCGATCGCGCACTACCGCCCGCTCGGCTATGCCGGGACACCGGATTTCCTGAAGATCATCCTCGAGAAGGCGGACGAGCTCGGCGCCGATGTCTCGTCGCTGAAGCGGGCGCTGGTCGGCGGCGGCGCGCTGCTGCCGCCGCTGCGCCAGGAATACGACGCGCGCGGCATCGACGTCGTCCAGTCGTATGGCACCGCCGATCTCGGCAATATCGCCTACGAATCCGAGGCTCGCGAGGGCCTGATCCTGGACGAGGAGATCATCGTCGAGATCGTCCGTCCCGGGACCGGCGAGCCGGTCGCCGCGGGCGATGTCGGCGAGGTCGTGGTGACCCTCTTGGGCGAGGACTATCCGCTGGTCCGCTTCGGCACCGGCGACCTGTCGGCAATGATGGAGGGCCAGAGCCCCTGTGGCCGCACCGCGCCACGGATCAAGGGCTGGATGGGCCGCGCCGACCAGCGCACCAAGGTGCGCGGCATGTTCGTCGACCCGCGCCAGATCGACGCGGTCCTCAAGCACCACCCGGAACTGGCCCGCGCCCGCCTCGTGGTCGGCGAGGACGGCGGGCTCGATACCGCGACCCTGCAATGCGAGACCGAAGGCGATGCGGGCGGCCTCGCAGACGCGGTCGCGGCGACCTTCCGGACCGAGTGCAAGGTCAAGGCCGAGGTCGAGCTGGTCGCGCCCGGCGACCTGCCCAACGACGGCAAGGTCATCGACGACACGCGGGACTACGGGTAATACCAAAGGGCGTAGGTATAAGCGATCCGCCGCCACAAAATTGCCTCATTGCCGGCCCATCGCGGTCACACTCGGGTTGTTTCATGGACATACTGAGACCTCCCCTCTCAGACGAGGCTATTACTTAATCAGCCTCAAAAGGACGGCCTTCCTCCAAGGGCCGTTGCACTACAGGCGGTCGCCGGCCCACCTCGGCGGCCGCCACTTTTTACCAAGGGTCATAGATAAAGACCCCTTGGTATTGTTCGGCTTGGCGCCAGGCCCGCCGCTCTGGGCGAATATGCGGGCGCTGTGCTATATCGGGGGCCGCTTTCAAGGCGAACCCGGCATCATGTCCCAGTCCTTTTCCGGCCACGACCTGACCTGTATCCGCGGCGAGCGCGTGGTGTTCGCCGGCCTCGGTTTCGAGGTCGCGGCCGGCGGCGCGTTGATCCTGACCGGGCCGAACGGCAGCGGCAAATCGAGCCTGCTCAGGCTGATGGCGGGCTTGCTGCAGCCGGAAGCGGGCGAGATGCGGCGCGATGGCGCCGATGTCGCCGACGATCCGGCGGTGCACCGGTCCTCGCTCCACTACGTCGGCCATAAGGACGCGGTGAAACCGGTCTTGAGCGCAGCCGAGAATCTCGCCTTCTGGGCCGCCATGCGGGGTGCGGCCGGCGCTATAGAGACGTCGCTCGACGCCCTCGGGCTCGAGCGTCTCGCCGACGTCCCGGCGCGGTTCCTTTCGGCCGGCGAGACGCGGCGGCTGTCGCTCGCGCGCCTCGTCGCCAGCCCGGCTCCACTCTGGCTCCTGGACGAGCCGACGGTGGTGCTGGATGCGCGGGCGGTCAGATTGCTCGCCGGCCTGATCGCACGGCATCGGGCGGAGGGCGGCATGGTTGTCGCCGCGACCCACACGGAGCTCGGCCTCGGCGACGAGACCCGGCTCGAGCTCGCAGACTTCGCGCGCCCCCACCAACCGGCCCTCGGAGCGGCGGCGCTGTGACGGCGGCGCTCCGGCAGCTCGTGCTGCGCGACCTGCGCCTGGCGCTGCGCCAGGGGGCGGACGCGGTGATGGTGGTGATGTTCTTCGTCATCACCGTCTCGCTGTTCCCGCTCGGAATCGGACCCGAGCTCAACGTCCTGGCGCGCATCTCGGCCGGCGTGATCTGGGTGACGGCGTTGTTGGCGACCATGCTGTCGCTCGACCGCATCTTCCAGCACGACTACGAGGACGGGTCGCTCGAGCTGATGATCCTCGCCCCGGTGCCGCTCGAGGCCGTCGTGCTGGCCAAGGTCGCGGCTCACTGGCTGGTCACCGGCCTGCCGCTGATCGTCGCCGCACCGCTGCTGGCGGTGCTGATGAACATGCCGGCCGAGGGCTTCGCGACGCTGCTCGTGGCGATGCTGCTCGGCACGCCGACCTCGAGCCTGATCGGCGCCGTCGGTGCGGCGCTGACCCTCGGCGCCAGGCGCGGCGGGGTGCTGGTCTCGCTTTTGGTGCTGCCGCTCTACGTGCCGCTGCTGATCTTCGGCGTCGCGGCGGTCGACGGGGCGATTACCGGGCTCGGCGTGCGCCCGCATTTGCTGATCCTCGGCGCGATGCTGGCCGCCGCCCTGCCGCTGGCGACGTGGGCCGCGGCGGCGGCGCTGCGCCAGTCCCAGACGTGAGGCGAGACACATGAAATTGTATGTTCAAGTGACGGCTGAAGGACTTATATAAACCCCATGCAACGGTTCGCGAATCCGACCCGATTCATGCGTATGGCCAACGCGGTTCTGCCGTGGTGCGCCGCCCTCACGGTCGTGCTGATCGCCGCCGGCCTTTATTTGGGGCTGGTCCGCTCGCCGGCCGACTACCAGCAGGGCGAGACCGTGCGGATCATGTACGTCCACGTGCCGTCCGCCTGGATGGCGCTGTTCATTTATGCCTCGATTGCGATGGCGAGCGCCACGGCGTTGATCTGGAAGCACCCGTTGGCCGATTTGATCGCCCGCGCGAGCGCCCCGGTCGGCGCCGGGTTCACCCTGATCTGCCTGATCACGGGGTCGCTCTGGGGTAAGCCGATGTGGGGCACCTGGTGGGTCTGGGACGCGCGGCTGACCTCGGTGTTGATCCTGTTTTTCCTCTATCTCGGCTACATCGCGCTCAACAACGCGTTCGACGACCCGACGCGGGGCGCCAGGGCGGCGGCGGTGCTGGCCCTGGTCGGCGCGGTCAATTTGCCGATCATCAAGTTCTCGGTCGATTGGTGGAACACCCTGCATCAGCCGGCGAGCCTGACGCGGCTGGACGCGCCGGCGATCCACAGCTCGATGCTGTGGCCGCTGCTGGCGATGGCGGTCGGATTCACTCTGTTCTACGTCACCGTGCTGATCTTCCGTCTGCGCAGCGAGATCGTCGCCGCCAAGATCCGCAATCTGCGCTTGGTGCAAATCGGCGGATGACGGACGGGGGAGGTGCGGTGTGATCGACATCAATGTTTCGACCACGGCGGTTGCGGCATAATCCGCGCCACCGGCAACAGGGATAAAGGCTGAAGGTTTGGAGAATATCGCGGAATTCCTCGCCATGGGCGGTTACGGCGCCTTCATCTGGCCGTCCTATCTGATCGCCGCGGCGGTCCTGATCGGGCTTCTGGCGCAGACCCTGGTGACGCTGTGGCGGCGCGAGCGCACGCTTGCGGCGTTGCGCGCGACCATTGCGGACTCGGACGCCGAGAAGGACGCCTCGTGAGCGCCCCCGCCGGCATTCCCCGGCCGAGCCCGGCCAGAGCCCGCAAACGGCGGCGGATGTACGCGGTGCTCGCCGGCCTGACCATGATCGCCATCGCGGTGGCGCTGGTGCTGACCGCCTTTGAGGACAGCATCGTGTTCTTCTACAGCCCGACCGACGTGGTCGAGAAAGGCGTGGCGCCGGAGCGCCGGGTGCGGATCGGCGGCCTGGTCAAGGAGAACAGCATAAGCAAGGCCGACGACGGCCTGACCACGACCTTCATCGTCACCGATCTCTCGAACACGCTCCGGGTCAGCTATACCGGCATCCTGCCCGACATGTTCCGCGAGGGCCAAGGCGTGGTCGCCGAAGGCAAGCTGTCGCGCAGCGGCGTGTTCCTCGCCGCCGAAGTGCTGGCCAAGCACGACGAGACCTACATGCCGCGCGAGGTCGCCGACGCGCTGAAGAAATCCGGCCAGTGGCGCGACCCCGAGAAGGGCCACGCCAAATGATCGCCGAGATCGGCCATTTCGCCCTTGTCCTGGCGCTGTTCGCCGCACTCGTCCAGGCCAGCGTGCCGATGGTCGGTGCGGCGCGTGGCGAGCCGCGCTGGATGGCGCTCGGCGTGCCGGCGGCGATCGCCCAGTTCGCCCTCCTGCTGGTCGCCTTCGGCGCCCTGACCCACGCATACGTGACCAGCGATTTCAGCTTGCGCATCGTCGCCGCCAACTCGAACTCGCTGAAGCCTCTGATTTACAAGATCAGCGGGGTGTGGGGAAACCACGAAGGCTCGATGCTGCTCTGGGTGCTGATCCTGGCGCTATTCGGCTCGATGGTCGCGCTCTTTGGCCGCAACCTGCCGCCGACCCTGAAGGCGCGGGTGCTATCGGTGCAGGCGCTGGTGGCGCTCGGCTTCCTGCTCTTTATCCTCTTGACCTCGAACCCGTTCGACCGGCTGTTCCCGGCCCCGGCCGACGGCCGCGGCCTCAATCCGCTGTTGCAGGACCCGGGCCTCGCGTTCCACCCACCGATCCTCTACACCGGCTATGTCGGCTTCTCGATGGCGTTTTCCTTCGCCGTCGCGGCGCTGATCGAAGGCAAGGTCGACGCCGCCTGGGCGCGCTGGGTCCGGCCGTGGACGCTGGTCGCCTGGGCGTTCCTGACCGCCGGCATCGCGCTCGGCAGCTGGTGGGCCTATTACGAGCTCGGCTGGGGCGGCTGGTGGTTCTGGGATCCGGTCGAGAACGCCTCGTTCATGCCGTGGCTGGTCGGGACGGCACTGCTGCATTCCGCCATCGTGGTCGAGAAGCGCGATGCGCTGAAGAGCTGGACCATCTTGCTCGCGATCATCACCTTCAGCCTCAGCCTGATCGGCACTTTCCTGGTGCGCTCGGGCGTGCTGACCTCGGTCCATGCCTTCGCCACCGATCCGGGACGCGGCGTCTTCATCCTGATGCTGCTGGTCATCGCCATCGGCGGCAGCCTGGCGCTCTTTGCCTGGCGGGCGCCGCAGTTGCAGGCCGGCGGCCTATTCCAGCCGGTCAGCCGCGAGGGCGCCCTGGTGTTGAACAATCTGTTGCTGACCACGGCGGCGGCGACGGTGCTGCTCGGCACGCTCTACCCGCTGCTCCTGGAGGCGATCACCGGCGACAAGGTGTCGGTCGGCGCCCCCTTCTTCAACATGACCTTCGTGCCGCTGATGGTGCCGCTGGTGGCCGCAATCGGGATCGGGCCGCTGTTGGCCTGGAAGCGCGCCGACATCGCGGGCGCCGTCTCGCGGCTCAAATTCGCCGGGGCGCTAACCGTGGCCGCGGTCGCGGTCGTTCTGTGGGCAAGCGAGAGCCGCGCGGCCCTCGGCGCGATGGGGGTCGGGCTCGCGGTCTGGCTCGCGGCATCCGGGCTGAACGATCTTGCGAGGCGCATCGGACTCGGGCGGATGAGCCTCGGCCATAGTCTCAGCCGCGCCGTCGGCCTGCCGCGCGCGAGTTGGGGCATGACCGTGGCCCATCTCGGCCTCGCGATCGCGGTCGCCGGCGTGACCGGCGCGTCGCTCTGGGAGACCGAGAGCATTCAGATCATGAAACCCGGCGACCAGGTCAACGTCGCCGGCTACGACATCGCCTTCGTCGGCGTCGAGGACCTGCGCGGGCCGAACTACCTCGCCGAGCGCGGCACCTTCACCGTCGCCAAGGACGGCGAGCGCATCGCCATCCTGCAGCCCGAGAAGCGCCGCTACGTGGTCTCGCGCCAGGACACCACCGAGGCGGCGATCCGCACCACCGGGATCTACGACCTCTACCTCGTCCTCGGCGAGAACAACGGCAAGGGCGGCTGGACGACGCGGTTCTATCACAAGCCGCTGGTGCCATGGCTGTGGATCGGCTCCCTGGTGATGGTGTTGGGCGGGTTGATCTCGCTCTCCGACCGGCGGCTGCGGGTCGGCGCGCCATCGCGGCGGCCCAAGCGCGGGAAGGGTGCGGCGGCGGCCCCGGCGGCGGCGGAGTAATCATCCGATGCGCCGGCTCCTCTATATCCTGCCGCTTGCGGTGTTCGTCGGCGTCGCCGTCTACTTCGCGGTCGGCCTGACCAAGGATCCGCGTCTGATCCCCTCGACACTGATCGACCAGCCGGTGCCGGACTTCGACCTGCCGCCGCTCTTGACCGACAAGCCGGGGCTCAAGACCGCCGACCTCAAGGGCGAGGTCTCGCTGGTCAACGTCTTCGCCTCGTGGTGCGTGCGGTGCCGGGTCGAGCACCCGCTGCTGATGCGCCTCGCCAAGGACGGCGCGGTGCCGATCCACGGCCTCAACTGGAAGAACAAGCGCGAGGAGGCGATTGCCTGGCTCGGCGAGCTCGGCGACCCCTATTCGCGCATCGGCTATGACCTGGAGAACAAGGCCGGAATCGAATGGGGCGTCTACGGCGTGCCCGAGACCTACGTGATCGACCGCGAGGGACGCATCCGCTACAAGCACATCGGCCCGATGTTCGAGGAAACCTGGAAGGATATCCTCGAGCCGCTGATCAGGGAGCTCAAGGGATGAGGCGCGGCGTCGCAGTGAACGTTTTCGGGGCGATCGTCCTCGGCTTGACGCTGCTGGCGGCATCCCCGGCGGCGGCCGTGCTGCCCGACGAGATGTTGGGAGACCCGGCGCTCGAGGCCCGCGCCCGGGCCCTGTCGCAGAACATCCGCTGCCTGGTCTGCCAGAACCAGTCGATCGACGATTCGAACGCCGACCTGGCGCGCGATTTGCGCATCCTGGTGCGCCAGCGGCTCACCGCCGGCGACAGCGACCAACAGGTGCTGGACTATCTCGTCAAGCGCTACGGCGATTTCGTGCTGCTGAAGCCGCGGGTCCGCGGCGCCACCTACGTGCTGTGGTTCGGCCCGTTGGCGCTGTTCCTCATGGGCGCCCTCGGCGTGGCGTTGTTCTTGCGTAATCGACGGCGCGCCGTCGCCGGCGGCGATGCCATCGCCGCACCGCTGAGCGCGGACGAGGAGCGCCGCCTCGCCCGGCTGATCGACGACGGGGACCGTGACATATGATCTTCTGGGTCATCGTCGCCCTGATGACCGCGGCCGTCGCCGCTTCGCTGCTGTGGCCGCTCTACCGCGGCCGCGCGGTGCCGGCGGATGCCGCCGAATACGACCTTGCGGTCTATCGCGACCAGCTCGCCGAGCTCGACCGCGAGGAGGCGCGGGGCGCGCTCGGCGAGGCCGAGGCCGAGGCGGCCCGGGCCGAGATCGGCCGTCGCATACTCGCCGCGGACGCCCGCCGGGAGGCGGCCGCCGCCGGGACCGCGGACAAATCGCGGAAATCGAGGCGCGGCCTGGTCGCCGGCGCGATCGCGCTCGGCGCATCGCTCGGCACACTGCTGTTCTACCTCGCGATCGGCGCGCCGGGCCTGCCGGGCCAGCCTTTCGCCGAGCGCGCCGCCGAGCGCCAGGCGGCCCAGCACAGCGGCGCGCAGATGGACATGGCAAAGCTCGTCCAACAGCTGCGCCAGCGGCTCGAGAAGTCCGGCGGCGAGGTCCAGGGCTGGACCCTGCTGGGCCGCACCTATATCTCGCTCGGCCGGCACAAGGAGGCGGCCGCGGCCTACCAGCGGGCGCTCGGCCTCGAGGCCGGCGACGCGTCGCTGCACGCGGCCTATGGCGAGGCCCTGGTGTTCGCCGCCGGCGGCCGGGTGGTGCCGGCGAGCCGCACCGCCTTCGAGGCAGCGCTGAAGCTCTCGCCCGACGACTCGCGGGCCCGGTTCTACATGGCAGAGGCGGCCCGTCAGGACGGCGATGCCAAGTCGGCGCTCGACCAACTGGTCCGGATGCTGAAGACGGCGCCGGCGGACGCGCCCTGGATTGCCCTGGTGCGCGAGAAGGCGGGCGAGGCGGCGCGGTCGCTCGGCCTCGACGCCGACACGGTCCTGCCGGCGCCGCCGAAGCCGGTGGCGACGGCGGAAGCCCCGCGCACGCCGAGCCGGGCCGATATCGACCGGGCCCAAGGCATGGCGCCGAAGGACCGCGAGTTGATGATTCGCGGCATGGTCGCCGGGTTGGCCGACCGGCTGCGGCAGAACCCCAAGGATTTCGAGGGCTGGATGCGGCTGATCCGCTCTTATTCGGTGCTCGGCGATCACAAGGAGGCCAAGAAAGCGTTGAGGAAGGCGCGCAAGGTTTTCGCCAAGGCGCCGATCCCGATGCAGCAATTCGCCGCGCTCGAGGCCGAGCTCGACCTCGACGGCGATGCGCCGCCGAAAATCGCCAAGCCGTCAAGCGCCAGGCCGGCAAGCGCTGAACCGAAAGGCCCGACGCGGGAAGCCGTCGCCGCGGCGCAGTCGATGTCGCCCGAGGACCGCCAGACCATGATCGAGGGCATGGTGGCGCGGCTCGCCGCCCGGCTCGAGGAGCAACCGGACGATTTTGAGGGCTGGGTCCGGCTCGGGCGCTCCTACACGGTGTTGCGGCAACACGACAAGGCGCGCGATGCGATGGCGCGGGCCGCCAAGCTGGCGCCCAAGAACGTGGAAGTCCTGATGCTCTACGGCCGCGCGATCCGCAGCGCCGCGGGTGAGGCCCCGACGCCGGAGTCGATCGCGGTCATGCGCCGGGTCGTGGCGCTCGACGGCGGCATTATGGAGGCGCTGTGGTTCGTCGGCCGGGCCGAAGCCGAGGCCGGCAACACCGCCGCCGCCCGCGACCACTGGGAAAAGGCTTATGCGGCGCTGCCGGAGACCTCACCCGACCGCGCCGAGCTTCGCCGGCGTATCGATTCGCTTCCGAAATAGCCGCCGTTCGGCGGTTTTGCCCCCTCACCCGACAAAAACAGGTGCCGGGCACCGTTAACGATACAAAAATCGTCATCCCGGGCGAGCCCGAGAGGGCGAGACCCGGGACCCATGCCGGAGCGTTACTCAGCGGTGTACTGCTTGTCGGTAGGTCTCAGGAATGGGTCCCGGATCGGGCTTCGCCCGTCCGCGATGACGGTACGGTTTGAAACGGACTTTATGCTGCGCGCAACGTCCCTTCGGTACAGCCGACGATCATCCGCAGCATGCGCCGCGGCTCGGTGTAATTATAGACCGCGCAGTGGATCGAGGCGCGGTTGTCGACGCCGAGCAGTTGCCCGACCGACCAAATATGGCGGTATTGGAACTCGGGCCGGAGCTGGTGCTCGAACAGCTCGGCGAGCAAATCGTCGCTTTCGTCCTGCTCGATCCCGAGAATCCGCACGGTGAAGCCGGGGTTGACGAACAGCACCTTGCGCCCGCTCAGGGCGTGGACCCGCACGACCGGGTGCTCGACGTCGGGATAGCGCGCCTGCTGTTCCGGCGTGAGACCGGTGACCGACGGGCCGCCGGCCCAACCGTAGCGGTGGATCGCGGTCTTGCCGGCGATGCGCCGCTTGGTCGCCCGGGGCAACGTCTCGTAGGCCAGGTACATATTGGCCGCCAGGGTCTCGCCGCCATCCGAGGGAATGCGGGTCGCGTAAAGGAAGATCGCGTCCGACGGGTTGGCGTCGTAGGACTGGTCGGAATGCCAGTACGCGCCCGCCGGCTCCGGCGTCTTGCGCGAGGTCTCGTCCCCCATATGCATGGCGATGATCGATATCTCCGACGACAGCGGGTGGTGGAACTGATCCAGGATGTGCGGCACCAAGGGACCGAAACGGCGGCCGAAGTCGAGCAGCCATTCGGGATCGTCCGGCATGTCGGGAATTACGAAGGCGACGTGGTCGACCATCGCCTGGCGGATCGCGGCGAAATCCGCATCGTCCAACGGCGCCGAAGGGTCGACGCCCTCGATCAGGCAACCGACCGGTCCCTCCAGCGGCGTCACGGTCACGGTCATCTTGCGGCCTCCCCGGTTGTCGCGCGACGCCCCATGATTCCGCCGCGGGCCCGCTCCGGTCAACCGGACCGACTGTCGCAGCGCCGTATGCAACGGTAACGGTTGATTAAGGGATTGCTGGCACCTTTCGGCCTATGAAGAGCAAGAACCTGGCCGACCTTCCGGGCGGCGCCGCACAGTTCATCGATCTCGCCGATTTCGATCGGGAAACGCTCAGCCGCCGGCTCGTGGAGTTGGAGGACATCCGCATGCGCACCGAGGACCAGGCGGCAGACGCCGTCGCGGTCGCCGAGGAGCTTTATATCGCGCGCCAGGAGGCCGAGAAGGCGAAAAAGCGGGCCGACGACTCCGCCTCGACCGTCAAGGCGATTCTCGAGGCGCTGGCCGAAGGCGTCGTCGTGATCAAACCCGATTGGCGGATCGAAACCGTCAACCCGGCGGCCAAGGCGCTGATCTGCCTCGATGGCCGGCGAGCGAGCGGCGAGCGCCTGCCGGACCTGATCGAACTCGCGGCCCCGATGGCGTTCCCGGACATCCCGTCCGACATGGGCGAGGTCGCCGGCATCGACGGGTCGGTCCGGCGCGGCGACGGCCGGCACATCCCGATCGAGATGTCGATGCGTGAATTCAGGACCGCGGCGGGGCAGCGTTTTGCGGTCGTCCTCAGCGACGTCGGGGAGCGCAAGGAGGCCGAGAAGACGATCCTGGAGTTGGCGCTCAACGACGCGCTGACCGGGCTCGCCAACCGCAACCTCTTTCACCGCCGGCTCGAAGACGCGCTGACGATCAGCGAGCGCTCGGGCAAGCCGGTCGCCTTGATGTATCTCGACCTCGACAAGTTCAAGGACATCAACGACACCTACGGCCACCCGATCGGCGACGGGTTACTGATCGAGGTCGCGGAGAGGCTGACCGAGGCGACGCGCAAGACCGACACGGTGGCGCGACTCGGCGGCGACGAGTTCGCGATCGTCGCGACCGAGGTCGAGAACCGCGAGACGATCTCGATCTTGGCCGCACGCATTATCGAAGGCCTGTCCGAGCCGATGACCATCGATGCCACCCTGCTCAAGACCGGGACCAGCATCGGCATCAGCTTCTATCCCGAGGACGCGAGCGACGCGGACGAGTTGATCCGGCTCGCCGACCTGGCGCTTTACGGGGCCAAGTCGGCGGGGCGCGGGACGTTCCAGCTCTACGACGAGAACCTGCAGTCCGAGATCCACAAGAACCAGGTCATCGAGAACGACATGAAGATCGGCTTGGTGCGTGGCGAGTTCGAGGTCCACTACCAGCCGATCGTCGACAGCGTCACCGAGCGGCCGGTCGCCGCCGAGGCCCTGGTGCGGTGGCGCCACCCGACGCACGGTCTGCTCCCGCCGTTGGATTTCATTCCGATCGCCGAGGAACGGGGCCTGATCGGCCTAATCGGCAAGCAAGTGCTGAACGTCGCCTGCGCCCAAAACAAGGCGTGGCAGGACAGCGGTGCCGCGCCGATTCGGGTCGCGGTCAACATCTCGCCGCACCAATTCCTGAGCGACGACCTGATCGACGACGTGGCGGAAGCGTTGGAATCTTCGAGGCTGGCCTCCGAGTGGCTCGAGATCGAGATCACAGAGAGTATGGTGATCCTCGACCTCGAGACCGTGCGAGGCCGGCTCAACCGGCTGCACGATCTCGGCGTCCAGCTGTCGATCGACGATTTCGGCACCGGCTTCTGCTCGCTGCTGCAGCTCAAGCAATTCCCGATCGACCGGTTGAAGATCGACCGCGCCTTCATCCAGGACGTCGCCGGCGACGGCGATAGCGCCGCGATCTCGAAATCGGTGCTCGACCTCGGCCGTTCGATGGGCCTCGAAGTCGTCGCCGAGGGGGTCGAGACCGAAGACCAGATATCCTTCCTGCGCGCGAACGATTGCCCGCACTTCCAGGGCTTCGCCTTCGGCAAGCCGTGCCCCGGCGACGCGTTCCTGGAGTGGCTCGAGGAAACCAACGTGGCGTAGGGGAAATTCGTGTCGCCGGTCTGCCTTCGCCCTGGCGGCGGGGCTAGCCTTAGAATTTCTGGCCGATGACCTTGCGGTCGGCGTTGATGCGGCGCAGGTCCTCGATCCCTTCGACGACGACGGCGATACCGGGTATGTCGTGCGCCTCGGCCTCGAGCTCCTTCATGTTGACCCATTCGGCGTAAACATGGGCCGTGCGATCGGTGATGATCCCGGCCGAGATCAGCGTCTTGGCCAACACCCGGAAGACGTTGGTGCCGTCCTTCAGCTCGTTGCGCCGCTCGGACTTGTCGTAAGTCTCGCGCACCGCCTCGCGGACCCACTCCCAATCCAGTCCGAACTGGCTGTAGATCATCCGCTTCTGACGAATGTTGACGAGGTTGAACAACAGGCTTTCGAAGACCTCGGCGGCCCAGTCTTCGACGGCGTCGCGCTCCTCCGGTGACAGATTTCCGATCGTCTTCTCGGCCCAGATCTTGCCGAACTTGTGATGGAAGGCCTCGTCGGTCATCACCAGCTGCACGAGGCGCTTCAGCACCGGATCGCGGCTGTGCTTGTGCAGGTTCGCGAACGCCCCCATGGCGAGGCCTTCGAGCAGCATCTGCATGCCGACGAGCTTCTTGTAGACGACCGGCGTCTTGATCAGGTCCTCCAACAGGTCGCCGAGCACGTCGCCGACCGGATAGGCCGTCCCCCAGCGCACCTTGACGTAGCGTGAGAATCCGGTGACGTGCCGCGCTTCCTCGCGCGCCTGGTTGGTGGCGTATTCCTGCGCCCCCGGGTCGAGCAGAATGTCCGCTAGCCCGGTCGACAGGTTCAACGCCCCTTGCTCGCCGTGCACGATGTTGGAGATTTGCCAGCGCATGATCTCGTTGCCGAGCCGAATTTGATCGCCCTCATCGAGCCGATCGAGCACCGCGCCCCGAAGCTCCTGGATACGCTCGGGCGGCATGAGATATTCGCGCTGCAGGTCGAAGGGCTGGTCGAAATCGACATAGGCCGGATCGTTCGGGTCCCAGAAATGGTCGTGGGTCGCCGAGATGATTTCGTCGAAATCGTCCGACCGGCGGTCGTAGCGCTCGACCTCGACCATCGCGCGGAAATCGTCGCGGTGCACCGTATCGTAGGCCGGGTCGCGGATCAGGTGACCTTCTTGGGCTTTGCGCTCGTCGGGCATCGGCGTCCTTTCGCCGCCACTATAGCCAATTTCCCGGCAATGGCGAGCGGCGCGCGCGGCGATTTGCACCGGGGACGCGAAACCGAAGAGAACCACTCGTCGTGCCGGTCGAACCATAAGGTCGTATCAAGCGGCATTTGAGTCCGGGTTTCGACACAAGCGGACGGTCGGGTGACGGTCTTCGTCCCGTGCACGTTTTCGCTAGCAACGATTGACTTTGAATCGCCTCGCGCGCACCGTTCCCTTATGTAGTCAACGGCGGTTCACGCCTCCGGCGAGGGAAGGGACAGAAAATGATCAAATACGTTCATTGTTCGATGCTTGGGTTGGCGGTCCTGCTCGCGACCGCGGTTTGCGGTTCGGCGCGCGCCGCGCCGCAGATGCTGGCGCTGCTGCAGATGCAGTCGCCGATGCCGCTGGTCTGCGAGGCCGGCGTCTGCAAGGCGGAGTTCACGAGCTACTGCCTGCAGCAGAAGCGCGACATGCCGGCCGCCGACACGCCCTACGAGGTGACCGAGCGCCAAGAGCTGCAGCTGATCCTGACCGATGCGAAGGGCAACGTCCGGACGACGCTCGCGGCTCCGCACATCCGCATCAAGACCGCGCGCAAAAGCCACACGGCTGTCGAAATCGCGATCGACCGGCAGACGCTCGCAGCGCTGGGCGCCGAGCGGGCGACGATCCTGGTCGGCGACCGGGTGACGCTGGCGCCGGTACCGGTGCCGGGCGACGACAACCCGCAGACCGAGCAGGATATTGCGCTCTCCAAAACAGCGCTTCGGACCGTCGGCGCCAATACCATCGACCGCAACGTCGAGATCGTCGGCACGGTGCATGCGCTCAACCACCTGATCAACACGCTGCCGGCAATCAACCGGACCGGTCCCGCGGCCCGCGAGGCGCTGTGGAGTGGGATCACCAGCCTCAAGCCGGAAGGCGCCGGGGCGACGCATTTCGACCGTGTGATGCGCGAGTTCAGCGCTTGCTGGGACAGCCGCGTCGTCGAGGTCGGCGCGATCTCGGCCTACACCTGCGTTCAGCGCCGCCACGACTTGATCATGTGGCAAGGGACCCGCGAGTACTGGCACAACATCGCCGCCGGCAGTTGACGGCCCGGCGTTCCACCCTTTGACGGCGCCCGCGATCCCACGTTCTTCGGGGCGGTCGCAAGCGCATGGTTTTTAGTGACGCCCGCCCGATCTCCTGGACGCCGTTCTCGATCGGCGGCGAGCGTCGGCACGGTGGTCCACGAGCCTTGGCGAATCGATCGTTAGGCGGATACATAAACAAGCGGCGCGGAAACCCAGCCCGTTAGGGAC
>JASLSL010000291.1 GCA_030743445.1 Alphaproteobacteria bacterium | reverse complement strand
CAGGCTGGCGATTCCGGTGCCGTGGTCCGACTTGGCCGGCTTCTTCTTCTTGGATATGAAATCGGAGGCGATGATCCTTCGTCCCTTCAGCACCGGATGCCTGGTGTCGGGCATGGTGTCGATCATGCCGATCTTCACGCCCCGGCCGCAGGTCGCCGGCACCCGGCCCCAGCCGACCATCTTGTGCGCGAAAGCCGCGTCGCCCGACGCGGGCGGTCCCTGCGAAAGGTCGAACACCGTATGCATGTCTGAAATCACGCCCGGGAAGTTCGAGCGGATGATGCTGAGCGCCTGGCGCTCGCCCATGCCTTGCGGGACCTTCAGGCGGATCGCGTTTAGCCGCAACTCCGGCAGCGGCACCTTTTCGACGATCGTGAAGCCGAGCGACTTCAGCTTCGCCTCCATCTTCGCCGGGTCGCCGAGCACCATCACCTCGCCCTTCTCGTCCTGGTCGTTCGGGTTGGGGATGGTCCGCATCTCGAGCGGCTTGGGCAGCTTGCGCCGGGCCGCCGCCGAGGTCGGCGTGCGGCCCGCCTTGCGCCCGGCTGGCCCGGCCGCCGGCGCGCCAGCGGCGCCCGTGCCGCCATCCTTGCCCTTGACCTCGTCGCTCGAGATTACCCGGCCGGATTTGTCGTATTTCAGAATCGTCGAATCCGCGGCGGCCGGGCCGACGACAAGACCCACCCCCCCAGCATGGCGATCGACGCCAAGAAAACCATTCGTGTGACGTTCATTTGCCCGTATCTCCCGAACCGCCGGCGGTTGCCCGCGAATTCGACTGATCCCAAAACGTCCTAAGATTGCAACCTTACTCCGCGTAGCGTGCATGTCCACGATATTCGAATTATTGGTTGGAGTGTCGGTTCGAATCCCTCCCGATATCAAGTAAGTACGGTCTCCCCGAGGCCTCAATACCCGACCGGCGGCGGTTAACGATAAATGGAAGTAGGCTTGCTGGAGTTGACGGCGACGGCTCACATCGAGGGCGGGTCGGCGGTGATCGCGGCCGAGGCCAGGCTGGTGTCAACGCAGTCCTCGTAGTCGGCGCCGCGCTCGATCAGCCCGCCCGAGAGGCAGCCGCCCTTGAGGCGCTCGAACCCGCCCTGGGGCAGGATCGGGTTCTCGCCCCAGATGCCGAGCACCTTGTATCGCGCGATGCAGGCGGCCAGCGTGTTGGCGCGCAAGTCCGGGAAGAATGGCGCGATCGCGTTGGCGATGGTCCTGGCATCGTTGCCATGGACCCATTTCTGGGTGCGGTAGATCGCCCTGGTCATCGCCGCCATTTCGTCGCGCTTGGCCGCCAGCGTGTCGGCGGTGGTATAGAGCGTGGTGTAGGAGGTCGGCCCGCGCGAGGCCGCCTCGTACCAGATATGCCCCGCGTCCTCGCCGATCAGCAGCTCGACATAGGGCTGGAAGACCTGGATCGCGTCGATCTCTCCGTCCCTGAGCGCCGCCGCGTTCTCGGCCATGCTCCGGTCGTCGACCCGCTCGATCGACGCCGGGTCGAGCCGGGCCCGGCGGATGTCGTCCTGCAGGCACATCCACGGGGTCGGCACCTCGGCGACGGTGCCGAGCCGGATGTCGGCGAGGTCCGAGAACTGGAAGTCCGGGCGCGGCTTCGCACCGACGATGAAGAACGGGTCGCGGGTCACGACCTCGGCGAAGCCGACCAGGCCGCATTCGGGCTGCCGGTCATGGGTCAGCAGGATCCGCATCGGCCCACCCCAGGAAACGTCGGCCGCGCCGGAGAGCAGCCCGCTCGCGGTCTCGGCCGGGTCGCTCGCGGTCTCGAGCCGGACGTCGACGCCCTCCGCCTTGTAGGCCTCGAGCACGTGGGCGGCGTAGTACGGCGTGTAGAACACCGCGCGGAAGGTCTCGAACAGCGTAATCGCCATCGGTCAGCCAATCACCGGCCGGCTGCGGATGTTCTCCGCGACCTTGCGCTTGAGGTACTGGCCGTCCTTGACGTCGCCGAGGAACTCGCCGTCCTCCATCACGACCTTGCCGCGCAGCACCGTCAGCGTCGGCCAGATGTCGGCCTCGAAGCCTTCCCACGGCGTGTAGTCGGCCTCGTGCAGGCGGGCCGCAGTGACCGTGCGCTTCTCGGCCGGGTCGAGCACCGTGACGTCGGCGTCGCTGCCGGCGGCCAAGGCGCCCTTCTTCGGATACATGCCCATCAGCTTGGCCGAGTTGGTCGAGACCATGTCGACGAATTTTTCCAGGCTATAGCCGCGCTTGCCGACCATCTCGGTGTACATCACCGCGACCCGGGGCTCGGTCCCGGCGTTGCCGCCGGTGCAGTCGTCGATCCGGTGGCCCTGGGTCTTGGTCGTGAGGGTGCAGCAGATCTCGTCGGTCGCGACGGTGTTGATCGCGCCCGAGAGCTGGCCCGCCCACAGCGCCTCCTGGTCCGAGCTTTCCTTGAGGCTCGGGTAGGTGTGGTAGATCTGCCCGTTCGGCCGCTTGTAGTGCTCGTGGGTGAACATCAGGTACTGGTGCAGGGTCTCGCCATAGACGGGATATCCCTTGGCCCGCGAGGCCTCGATCGCGGCCACGCCCGAGGCGGCGCTGACATGCATCATGTACAGCGGCGTGCCCTCCACGTGC
>JASLSL010000290.1 GCA_030743445.1 Alphaproteobacteria bacterium | reverse complement strand
GATCGCGCCCGTGACCTCGCCGCCCGGGGCACGGCGCAAGGTCGGATAGGTGACGCCCGTCGCGGTGACGCAGCGATAGCCGTACAAGCGCGCCGGGGTTTCTTTCAACTGACTGGCCGCCGCGGCCCCAAGGACGATCTGGCGCACTTGGTGGTCGAGCAGGGTTCCGTAAACGAAATAGCGCATTTCGGCGAGCCTCGATTTACCGCATTATGTGCCTAGCCTTACCTATCTCCCGAGGAGACAGAGCCGATGCCTATTTCAAAATTCAAAACCCTGACCCTGGTGGCTTCGGTGCTCGCCCTGCTGGCCGCCTGCAGTCCCGAAGTTGGCAGCAAGGAATGGTGCGAGGACCTGAAGAAGAAGCCCAAGGGCGACTGGACGGCGAACGAAGCGGCCGATTTCGCCAAGAGCTGCATCCTGTGACCGGTCAGTCCGCCGCCTCCTCGTTTTCCTTCTCGACGTAGGGCGGCGGCTTGAAATAGCGCGGAAATTCGCCGATCGCATTCATGTCGACCTCGACCAGCGACGGGCCGCCGACCTTCAGCATCTCGGCGACCGCGGGTCCCATGTCCTGCGCCTTCTCGACGCGGACGTACGGCATGCCGGTGAGCTCGGCGATCTTCTCGAGCTCCGGCACCTGGAGTTTGTCGTAGAACCGCCGTCCCTCGTACATCGTGTCCTGGATGTGGCCGATCACGCCATAGGCGTTGTCGTTCATCACCAGGAACACCACGTCGGCCTTTTCCTGCGCCGCGGTCCAGACCTCGACCAGGTCGAGCTGGAAGCCGCCATCGCCGCACATCGCGACGACCTTGCGGCCGTCCGCCGCGAGCGCCGCGCCGATACCGAGCTGCATGCCGGGGCCGATCGCCGCACCGACCGGGTAGATGCTGTCGCGTGGCCCGTAGACCGGAAAGATGCGATGCCCCCAGGTCATGTTGTTGAGGGTGATGTCGCGCACCCAGAGCGCGTCGCGCGGCATCGCCTCGCGCAGGTCGCCGGGGAAGCAACTGTATTCGCCGAGGAATTCGCGCAGACTCTCGGTCGCCTGGTGTTTCGCCTTGGCGACGTCGTCGGCGAGCTTCCGGTCGATGTCGAGCCGGCCCTCGAGCCGATCGGCGAGCGCATCGAGCGCCAACCCGACATCTGCGCACAGGAAGAAGTCGCTCGTATAGGTTCGTCCCTCGGCCGCCGGGTCGACGTCGATCTGCACCCGGCGCTCGGGCAGCGGCAGACTGAGGTCCGCCGTCTCGTGGGCGCGCAGCTTCGAAGCGCCGACGATCAGCAGATCCAATGTCGGGAACAGCTCCCGCACTTCCGGTGTGTTGCCGAGACTGCCGAGGCTCATCGGGTGATCCTCGGGCACGATGCCGCGGCCGTTCATGCTGGTGATCAGCGGAATGCCCATCTCGACGAACCGCGCCACCGCCTCGCCGGCTCGCTTGGCGCCATTGCCGGTCCACAACAGCGGACGCTTGGCGCCGGCGATGATATCGGCGAGTTGGTCGAGCATCGCCGGATCGCCGGGCGGCGGCGGCGGCACCGGCAGGTTGAGGCTCTCCAGTCCGGCGGGGCGCGGTATCATGGTGCGCTGGATGTCGATCGGTAACTCCACGCTGACCGGTCCCATCGGCGGGGTCAACGCCTCGGCCGCGGCCCTGGTCAGCACGCCGAGCGCGGACTCGGCCGACTTGACCCGGTATGCCGCCTTCGAGACCGATTGCAGCATCGCGAACTGGTCCTTCGGGTCATGCACCGCGCCCTGGTTGCGGCCGAGATTCGGTGTCGCCGTTTGCCCGGTGATGTGCAGCAGCGGCGTGCTGGCGAAATGCGCCTCGAGCAATGCGCCGGTCGCGTTGGCGGCTCCCGGGCCGGTGCTGGTGAACAACACGCCGAGCCCGCCCTTGACGCGCGCGAAACCGTCGGCCATGTGTCCCGCCCCGGCCTCGCCGCGCGTCGGCACGAAGCGGATTGCGTTGCGCCGCCCGATCGCGTCCAGCATCGGAATATTGTGGATCGAGATCACGCCGAAGGCGGTCGTCACGCCGATCTGTTGCAGAAATTCGGCGACGACGTCGCCCACCATCATCTTGTCCGCCATTCGCCGTGTTCCCTGTAATGCGTCCTTTGAACGCAACATTATCAGAGATAAAGCGGCTTTGCTAAGGCATGCGGTTGAATCAGATTGATGCCGCGCGACTTGCACGAAACTTGCGTTCAATCCAGCGGGGCTTAGTAAATTAGAATTTAATGGTTTCGCCTATTGAATCGGTGTGTCCTGTCAAACTGACGCCTAACCCATTGAAATATAACAGGGTTAGGCTTTTTGAGTGATGCAAATTTGAGTAAGATTGTCCCCCTGTACCCCGCAGAAATCCGTGTGTGACTTTTTGCGCTCCTCAAATTTCCCCTCAAATAAATACCTTACAATCTAAGGTACATTATTAGCATAAATTTCTTGTTTAAGTGTAATTATTTTTTTGCATCATTGAGGTCCGAATCAATAGGCGTCATGTTTACCATATTGGATAATTCCCCCTCAAATCCTCCTCAAATCAAACAAAAAACCGCAGAAATCCAACAAAAACTTGCCTTCGATCCATTAATCGGTGTTCAATGGACAAAGGAACCGGGAGTAAAAGCCCCATGTCCACATTCAGCGAAAATCTGTCCAGGACGGCGCGCGCCACGATCGCGGGCGCCGGTCTGATGGCGCTCCTCGCCGCCCCGGCGGTGGCCGACGAGGAAAAAATCAGCGATCCGCTCGAGCCGATCAATCGCGTGACCTCGGGCTTCAACGATATGTTGCGGACCTTCGTGGTCGATCCGTTGATCGGCATGTATCAGGGGGTGACGCCGAAGACGGTCCAGGACGCGGTCTCCAACGCCGCTTCCAACCTGAGCGAGCCTGTGACCGCGGCGAGCAGCCTTTTGCAGGGCGACATGAAGAACGCCGGCACCGCGACCAAACGATTCTTGATCAACTCGACGGTCGGTCTCGGCGGTACCCAGGACAAGGCCAAGGAAATGGGCCTGGAGCAACGCCGGGAGGACTTGGGCCAAGCGCTCGGCAAGCACGGTTTTCTGCCGGGCCCGCATATCGTGTTGCCGCTGTTGGGTCCGAGCAATCTGCGCGACGCCGCGGCGGACATCGCGACGGGCCTCGCCAGTCCGATACCGCTTGCCGGCAAGGCGGCGCTCGGCGCGGTCGAATATTCGGACAAGAAGGAAACCGCTCGCGAGCTTCGCGAGGGCGCGATCGATCGCTACGCGGCGGAACGTAGCGCTTACGAGCAGTACCGCGCGAACCAGGTTCGCAACAACGAAGTGCCGGCGACCGGCTTCGCCGAAATTCCGGACTACAAGGAAAAAGAGAAGTAGCGCCGGCCGCGGTTTATTTGCTGGTTCTTTCAATCGCCGAACGAAGTCCGGTGAAGAGGATTTCACGGTCCTCTTCCGTCGCCAGGGTGTCGCGGCTGACGAGGATGGCGTGAACGCTCTCGCCGTGAAGCTTGATCACCTCGCTTTGGAACTCGTCGGGCTCGTCGATGGTCGCGATGAAACCGGTCAATTGATCGACGAGCATCGGTATTGCTTCGTGTCCGAATTCCTGTCCCTGGGCTTTCAGCGCTTCGGCGCTTTGCTGCAGCATTTCCGCCGCCTTCTCGTTCCCGCTCGTATCGCTGCGCCCGGGCGGGCGGCTGAAGAATTGGTCGATGGCGCGAAGGAAGGTGTTTAGCTCGAGAAGCGCCGGTATGGATTCGTCTGATTCCAGGTTCTTGATCAACTCGTCCAGCGGCGGCAGCCTGGTCCCCCGGCGTCTCTCCTTGCCCGTGAGTTTCTTGCGCCCGCCTGCGGCCTGGACCTCGAAGGTCTGCAGTATGGTCTCGCGCATCGAATCCAATGAAAACGGCTTGACCAGATAGGCGTCGACGCCGGCGTCCATCGCTTTCTTGACATGCTCCATGCTGTCGTTGCTGGTCAACATCATGAAGGGGACCTTGGGCCATCGATCGCGTGCCGCCTGAAACAGGGCAAGGCCGTCGAATCGCGGCATGTTCCAGTCCGAAATGATCAGGTCGTAGACCGGCCAACGTTCGAGCGTGCTATAGGCTTCGCCGCCGTCGCGCGCGATCACTACGTTCTGGAAGCCAAGTTCCCGGAGCGCAGCCCGCTGAAGCTTCAGATCGAACACGTTGTCCTCGACGAGGAGGACCCGCATCTTCGAAAAGTCCTTAATCGGTGCCGTCATCTTCCCTACCCCGCTGGTCGAGCGGACGTCCGCCGCGCGGACCGTCAACCGTCACCCCGCGCCGCGATACTCCGCCAAGGCCGCCAGGGCCTCGTTGAAAATTTGACCGAGCCCGTCGGTGCCTTGCCGGGCGACCTCGGCTTGGTTGTTCCCGCACGCGAATTCGATATCCCGACATACGTCCGCCAGGCGTTTTAGTCCGAGCGTTCGCGCACCACCCTTCAGGTCGTGGGCCGCCCGGTGCCAGAGCGACATGTCGCCCGACTGCGCCGCACCCAATAGATCGTCTATCAGGCCGGCGCTGATGTTGTGGAAGTTGTCGACCACTTCACGGGCCACGGTTTCGCCATAATCCTTGGTCAATTGCGCGATGCCGGCCGGATCGAATACCGCATCGTCATTGCTGTCGCCGGCCACTTCCGGTGCTGGCGCCGATGTTCCCGCCGCCTTTTTCTCAGCCGACCTTTCGGCCTCGGCCCTCAGCCTTTCCTCGCGCGGCGCAACATCCGACACATCGCCGAGCCAGTGGCTCACCGACGCCATCAATTCATACGGATTGAT
>JASLSL010000289.1 GCA_030743445.1 Alphaproteobacteria bacterium | reverse complement strand
CAACAAGCGGAAAACTTCATTGCCGAACTCGACGGCGCCGTCTTCAAGGCTTTGAAAAAGCTACCGAAAGAAGATCTAGAAGGGCGCCGCCGGTTGATCGAAGACGAGTCGAGATCGACCCGGGTCCTGAAGCGGCTGATGTACCTGACCGACGTCGAGGCGCCGACCTCGGACGAGCTCACCGAGGAGGCCAAACTGCGCGATCGGCGGCGGCTCGGACCCTGTCTCGGATCGATCAATGCCGCGCTCAAGCGGATTACCGGCAATGCCGACGCCCATCTCTACCATGTCGACGAAAAACGGGGAATCTATATCGTTCACGCAAATACGCGTGAGGCCTTAAGAAAAGGGTATGAACGCTGGAAAATTAGGCTTCAATCCGCATAAAGAGAGGTTTTTGCACTCGAGGGAATAGTCGCGAAACATGCCCTGTGGGCGGTCAATGGCGGAAGTGACGCATGCCGGTAAATACCATGGCGATTCCGGCCTCGTCGGCGGCGGCGATCACCTCGTCGTCGCGCATCGAGCCGCCCGGCTGAATGACCGCGGTGCCGCCGGCCTCGATCGCCGCGAGGAGCCCGTCGGCGAACGGGAAGAAGGCGTCCGAGGCGACCACGCAGGGTTTCGTTCCGGCGTGCTCGGCGCCCTTGGAGGCTGCGATCTTGGCGGCGTCGATCCGGCTCATCTGACCGGCGCCGATACCGACCGTGGCGAGGTCGCGGACATAGACGATGGTGTTCGATTTGACGTGCTTGCCGACCCGGAAGGCGAACAGCAGATCGGCCATCTCTTCCGCACTCGGCGTGCGCTTGGTCACCACCTTCAGATCGTCCTCGCCAACCCGCCCGGCGTCCCGGCTCTGCAGCAGATAGCCGCCCGCCAAGCTCTTCGATATCAGACCCGGGGCGGCCGGGTCCGGCATGCCGCCGGTCAGCAACAGGCGTAGGTTCTGTTTCCGGGCGAGTGCCTGTTTCGCCGCCGCTTCGGCGTCAGGCGCGATGATCACCTCGGCAAAGAGGTCGCCGATCGCCGCGACGATTGCTTCGTCGAGGGTGCGGTTGACCGCGATGATCCCGCCGAAGGCGCTAATCGGATCGCATTTCAGCGCCTTCTCGTAGGCCTCGGCCAGGCTCTCGCCGATCGCGACCCCGCATGGATTGGCGTGTTTGATGATGGCGCAGGCCGGCGGCTCGAACTCGGCGGCCAACTCGAACGCGGCATCGGTGTCGTTGAGGTTGTTGTAGCTCAGCTCCTTGCCCTGGACCTGTTCGGCGGTCGCGACGCCCGGCCGCCCGTCCCCGGTCACGTAGAACGCGGCCTCCTGGTGCGGGTTCTCGCCATAGCGCAGGGTCTGTTTCAGCGTGGCGCCGAGCGCCAGGCGCTCCGGAAAGCTGACGTCGACCTCACCATTGAACCAGCCCGCGATCGCCGCATCGTAGCTCCCGGTGCGGGCATAGGCGGCGGCGGCGAGGCGGCGGCGCAGCCCGGCACTGGTCGCGCCCCCGTTCGCCGCCATTTCGTCGACGATCTCCTGATACTGCTCCGGGTCGGTGACCACCGTGACGTCGCCGTGGTTCTTCGCCGCGGCGCGGATCAGGGCCGGTCCGCCGATGTCGATATTCTCGATGCAGGTCGCGAAATCGCCTCCGCCAGCGACCGTCGCCTCGAAGGGGTAGAGGTTCACCACCACCATGTCGATGGGCGCGATATAGTTCGCCGCCATCTCTCGTCGGTGGTCGGCCGAGTCGCGGCGGCCGAGAATGCCGCCATGGATTTTCGGGTGCAGGGTCTTGACCCGGCCGTCGAGGATTTCGGGCGAGCCGGTGTGCTCGGCGACCTCGACGACGTCGATCCCGGCCTCGCGCATCGCCGCCGCGGTGCCGCCCGTGGACAGGATTACCACCCCGTGATCCGCCAAGGATCGAGCGAATTCGATCAACCCGGTCTTGTCGGAAACCGAAATCAGCGCGCGTTCGATAGCAGCGTCGGTCATATGTCCCTCTCGCTCTAGCGGGCCCCGCAGTCAGAGCGAGGCGGCGGTTTGATCATCGGCGACAACGTTGTACTCGGGCACCAGGCGGCGGATGAATTCGATGACCTGCTCGCGCCGCCGGCCGCGCGCGGCGTCCTCGAGCTCGTCGAGCGAGCGCTGCAGCAACGCCAGGTCGCTGGTCCGGGGCGAGGCGAGCAGCAAGCCCGGGCAGGCGGTCGGCACCAAGGTCTCGTCATCGTGCAGCAGCTCCTCCTCCAATTTCTCGCCCGGGCGCAGGCCGATGAATTCGATCTTCACGTCGTCGTTCGGCTTCAACCCGGCAAGACGGATCATCTGCTGCGCGAGGTCGAGAACCTTGACCGCCTCGCCCATGTCGAGGACATAAATCTTGCCGCTCGCGGCCGGGTCCGCTTCGCCGAGCGCCGAGGCCTGGAGCACCAACTCGACCGCCTCGCGCGTGGTCATGAAATAGCGCGTGACGTCGGGGTGGGTCACGGTCAGCGGGCCGCCGGCCTCGATCTGGCGTTGGAACAACGGGACGACCGAACCGGTCGAGCCCAGCACGTTGCCGAACCGCACGGTGACGAAACGCGTCTCGCCCCCCTCCCTCTCGACGAGATCGAGTGCCTGGCAATAGCTTTCCGCGAGGCGCTTGGTCGCGCCCATGACGCTGGACGGATTGACCGCCTTGTCGGTCGAGATCTGCACCATCAGCCGGACCCCGGCGGCGCGGCACGCATCGGCCACGTGGCGACTGCCGACCGCATTGGTCAGCACGCCCTCCATTGGGTTGGCCTCGACCATCGGCACGTGTTTCAGCGCCGCCGCGTGGAACACGAGCTCCGGGCGCTCGCGCGCGATCACGTCGTCGACACGGGTGCGGTCGCGAACATCACCGAGGATCGTCCGGCGCGCGAGATCCGGATGACGCGACGCCAGTTCCTGGTCGATTTCGTAGAGCTGGAATTCCGAGTTGTCGAGCAGGGCGATGGTCGTCGGGCCGAAATCGGAAATCTGCCGCACCAGCTCGCGGCCGATGGTTCCGCCCGCCCCGGTGACCAGAATCCGCCGGTCGCGAATGAGGGCTTGCATCGACCCGCGGTCGAGCAACGCCTGCGGCCGTCCCAACAGGTCCTCGACGGCGATCGGTTGAGCCTCGATGCGGCCTTCGGCCTCGGTCCTCAGTTCCGACGGCTTGGGCAGCCGCGACAAGGTCAGGCCGAGACGATCGGCGATGGTCAAGAGTTGCCGCACCTCGGCGCCGTCGATGCTTTGTTTGGTCAAGATCAGTCGCTCGGGTCGGGGCTTCACTTCTCGCGCGATGATCTCTTCGATCCGGTCGAGTTCGCCGAGCACGGGAACGTTGTGGATCGACCGGCCGACGCGGTTGCCCTTCTCATCGATCGCGGCGATCACGCGATAGGGCGCATGGCGGTCGCGGTTCTGTTGCCGGATAAAAAGCTCCGCCTCATCCCCCGCGCCGACCAACAGCACCGGCACACGCCGGTGGCTCGACGACTCGAGGACATGATCGAGACGCCGGTCCTTGAATAGGCGATAGAGGAACCGGGGGCCGCCGAGCAGCGCGATCAGCACGAACCAATTGATGAACGGCAGCGATCGCGGCACCAGCTCGAGCCGGGTCAGCAACACCAGGAGCGGCAGGAAGATCAGGATCGCCAGCGATACCGCCTTGGTGATCGCCACTAAATCCTCGATCGAGGCATAGCGCCAGATGCCGCGATACAACTTGGAAAACCAGAACACCGGCGCGGCCACCGCGGTGAACATAAGGGTCGCCTCGATGACGTAACTTTCGCCGTAGAACAGGAATAGATCGCCGACCCGGAGATAGAGCGACAGCGGAAAGGAAATCGCCACCATCACCAAATCGTGGATCAAGGCGATGCGCGCGCGGTTCAGTCTCAGCACCTGGAGCATGTTCGGACTTCTTAAATCGCGTGCGCGATGGAGGCAAGCACGACGGACACCGAGAACGAATTCACGCCCTTCCGGGGATGGTTTCACGGTACCAATCGGCGGTCGTCTGCAGGCCTTCGTCGACGCCGAAGGGCGGTGTCCAGCCGGGAATGCGGCCATCCAGACGCAGGGAATCGACGAGCCGGGCGATCGTAGCGCTTCGTCCCGTCACACACCCCGCAAAACGTAGCAAGGATATCGGCACCGGTACGAGCCGGGCCGGCCGGTCGAGCGCTGCGGCGAGGCGGCGCACCAAATCGGATGTCGACAAGTCCTCGCCGTCGCTCGGCAGAAAGGTGCCCTCGGGCCCGTCGAGCGCGAAGCGGATGGCGCCGACCAAATTGCCGAGATAGATGAAGCTTCTAAGATTTCGGATTGCGCCAAACGGCAGCGGCAATGCGCGGTCGACCAGCCCCAGCAAGCGCATGAAGTTGCCGCCCACACCGGGTCCATAGACCAGCGGCGGACGCAGAACGACGACCGCCATCTGGCCCGCCGTCTCGGCGATGGCCTGCTCGGCCTCCCATTTCGAGATCGCGTAGGCGTCCTTCGGGTCGACGGGGTCTTCGGGCGAAAGCGGCCGTTCGGTCGTCTCGCCGTTGACCTTGACGGAGCTAAGAAAGACGAAGCGCCGGACGCCCGCATCGGCCGCGGCGGCGGCGAGCCCGCGGGTGCCCTCGAGATTGACCCGGCGATATTCGGCGAGCGGATCGCGCCCATGGTCCCGCATGACATGAACCCGGGCCGCGAGATGGACGACCGTCTCGATCCCGTCGAGCAGTGGCCGCCAGTCGGTATCGGGTCCGATGTCGCCGACGACGTTCCGGCCGACCTTGCGGACCGAGTAGCCCCGCACCGTCAAGCCGGATACCAACGCACGACCGACGAACCCGCCGGGCCCGGTGACCAGAACGGTCATCGCCGCATCCACTGGATCAAGCCGGCGACCACGACGATCGCCGCCGCCAGTGCCGGCCAGGGATGGACCAACGCCAAAACCGCCAATGCGATCAACGCCAGATTGGCGCTGGCGACGGCCACGCCGACGGCGCCGTGGCTGCGGCCGTGTTGGACCGCCTGTTGGTAGAAGTGTTCGCGGTGCGCCTGCCAGACCTTCTCGCGCCGTACGGCGCGGCGCAGCAGCGTGACCGTCGCATCGGCGAGATAGTAGAGCGGCAGGATCAATGCCGGCGCCCAGTAGCCCGCGGCGGCGGCCTTCAGCAACAGCCAACCGAGCAGGAACCCGAGCGGTATGCTGCCGACGTCGCCGAGGAAAATTCGCGCCGGCGGCCGGTTCCACCACAAGAAGCCGAGCATCGCCGCGGCCGCGCTGGCGCCGAGCCAAGGGTCGAGGCCGGCAGCCGGCTCGAGATAAGCCAAGAGTGCTATGCCGATGCCGATGCCGTTCGCCTCGATCGCCGAAATCCCGTCGATCCCGTCCATGAAATTAAAGAGATTGAGGAACCACAGCCAGGCGAGGCCCGCGGCCGCGATGTCGAGCGCGGGCGGCAGCAGACCCTGGAAGACCAATCCGTCACCGCGGAACGATGCTAGCGTCGCGGCGACGATGGCGGCTTGGGCGAGAAACCTGCCGGCCGGCGAAAGCGAGATCAGGTCGTCGATCCAGGACAACACCGCCAACGCCACCGCGCCCAATACGACCGCAATCAGTGTCGGGTCCGGGTCCGGCAGTGACGGGACGTACCAAGCGGCGATCAACACCGCGATCACGGCGATGCCGCCACCCCGTGGCGTCGGCGCCGCGTGGCTGCTGCGTTCGTTTGGATGATCGAAAATCGCTCGACGGCGAAGCTGTGCCATAATCAGGCCGGTCGCCGCGAGGGAGAGCAGCAACACGGCGATGGTCGCGGGCAGGAACCACTCCATGGCCGCGTTATACCGCGCCAGTGGCGGTAGGACCAAGCCGATGGCGGTCAAGCGGGCGAAGGGATCAGGCGTAAGCGCGCAGGGTTTCCACCGGCAGCTGGATGCGCAGGCCGCGGCCGAGCATCTCCAGCAACACGCTCACCCGGTTGCCGTCGTTCATGCCAAGGAAGCGGCCGACTTGATCGGCCAGCGCGCCGCCGGTGATCTGCACGATCTCCCCCGGCTCGAAAGGCGCTTCGTCCGGGAGCTCGATAATTTTTTCGTTGTTCTCGCGCGCGCGAATTTCCTCGACGACGCCTTCCGGCATCGGCGACGGGTGGTGGCCCATCGAGACCAGATAGGAAATCCCGTAGGTCGAGTTCACCGACCGCCAACGCTCGCGCTCGACGTCCAACTCGACGAAGAGATAGCGCGGGAAAAGTGGCGCCTTGATCACGTCGCGCCGCCGGGCGTGCCGGCGTTCCTTGAGGTAGCGCGGCACATAGGCACCGAATCCCTGGCGCGTCAGATGGCCTTCGGCCATGCTTTCCCCGCCGGCATGGGTATAGGCAACGTACCAGCGCTTCATGTGTCCTCCGCCAGGACCGGCGCATCTCGTGTTACGCCGAGAAGCTGCGGGGTAATCAACCGATCCTTCGGCATAATTTTCAGCAGCCGGTCGAACGTTTCTTGCGGCCTCGCAAGATCGGTGATCAAAATCGCATCGACTTTGCCGAGTGCCTCGAGGTCCGCGACCACGGTCAAATCCGCGAATAGGTTTTCTTCGGCAGCGGGATCGATGATACCGATGATTTCGGCTTCATTGTCGAACGCGCAAAGCGTCGCGATTTCCGCGAGATCGCTGATCCCGGCCAGCGCGACCTTCCGCCAGCCGCGCGCCGCCGCGTACCCTAGGCCTTCGGCGCACTGGCTGCGCGCGCGGCGGAAAAACGTCAGCGAAGAGGTCAGATACTCCGCCGTCAGGCGCGATTTCTCCGAAAAGCCGGTCGGCGTCAGGTAATAAGCGTAGCGATTCGACGGGATCTGCCGAACCTTGATAAAACCCTTGCGGACACAGCGTTTGATGTACGCATTCGCCATACCGAGCGCGATACCCAGCTCGTTCGCCATCGACCGCTGGGTCATTCCGCTGTTGTCCTGGACCGCATTCAGGAGGCCGAGCGTGATTTCCGACTCGTTGTCGAGCGCGTCGCCTTTTGTTTTCGAACTCGCCATGATCCGCCGCTGTATCCTCGTTCAGGTAGTGAAACAATACTTTGTTCGCGCCATGAACGTCAAGCGTGTTCGAACTTTGAACGCTGGAAAGGCTTTGTCGATCAATTGGTTGACAAAGTCTAGATGCGCGGGCTAGGTGACACCGACCTCATTTGGCTCCTCTGGATTAGGTTTGAATTCATGGCCGGCCGGCCCCGTATCGTCGTCGTTGGATTGGGTTATGTCGGCTTGCCGCTCGCGGTGGCGTTGTCACGCCATTTCGACGTTGTCGGGTTCGATCGCGACACCGCGCGGGTCGCCGAGGTCAAGGACGACCGCGATACAACCGGCGAGGTCGATGCGGCGGTGCTCGAAGCCTCATCGCTCGAGGCCACGGCGGACCCGGCGGCCATTGCCGGCGCGGATGTTTACATCATTGCCGTGCCGACACCGGTCGATGGCGCGTCCAAGCCCGATCTCGGCGCTATCGCCGCCGCCTGCGAGACCGTTGGCGCCGCGCTGTCCGAAGGGGCGATCGTGGTGCTCGAGAGCACCGTCTACCCCGGCGTGACCGAGCGGGTGTGCGGGCCGATCCTGGAACGCATATCCGGCCTCGCGTCGGGGCGAGATTTTTTCCTCGGCTACTCGCCCGAGCGCATCAATCCGGGCGACCGGGAGCATACGGTCGAGCGCATCACCAAGGTCGTGGCTGGGCAAACCGCCGAGGTCACGGCGCGCTTGACGGCGATCTACGGAGCGATCACCAACGGCAATGTGTTTGCCGCCGCCGATATTCGTACCGCCGAGGCGGCCAAGGTCATCGAGAACGCCCAGCGCGATATCAACATCGCCTTCATCAACGAGGTGACGCAGATCTTCGGGGGCATGGGAATTTCGATCCACGACGTCCTGGAGGCCGCGCGGACGAAATGGAACTTCCTGCCGTTCACCCCGGGCCTGGTCGGCGGGCACTGCATCGGCGTCGATCCCTACTATCTCGCCCACGCGGCGCAGGAGGCCGGCCTCGATCCCGAAATCGTGCTCGCCGGCCGGCGGATCAACGACTCGATGGCAACCTACGTCGCCGATCTTATTGATGGCGAACTCGAAGGCGCGTCGCGCATTCTCGTGCTCGGCCTGACCTTCAAGGAGAACGTCCGCGATCTTCGCAACACCAAGGTGATCGACATTGTCCGCCGCCTCGCAGCGCTGGGTCACGAGGTCGCGGTCCACGACCCGCTCGCCGACGCCCGAGAGGCCGAACGCGCGTTCGGCCTCGCGCTCGAACCCGAGATCGGTGACGGCTTCGATTGCCTCGTCGGGTGCGTCGCGCATGCCGCCTATGACGGATTGGCGCCGCAAAGCGCCTTGCGCCCCGGTGGGCTGGTCGCCGACGTCAAGGGCATGTGGCGCGGCGTGACTTTGCCTGAAGGCTTCCGATACTGGTCGCTTTAGCGGCGTATCACGCCGCGCCGCGCAGGCGCCCGGTCATATCGCGCCGCGCAGGCGCCCGGTCATATCTCGCCGCGCAGGCGGCGGATGTTGTCGGCGTAGGCCGCCGCCCCGCCGCGGAAAGTCGCGCTACCGGCGACCAACACATCGGCGCCGGCGGCGACCGCACGCGGCGCTGTTTCCCGGTCGATCCCGCCGTCGACCTCGAGATCGATCGGCGTGCCGAGCGCATCGACGCGCGCGCGCAAGCTTTCGACCTTCTCAAGCTGATCTTCCATGAAGGATTGCCCGCCGAAACCGGGCTCGACGGTCATCACCAGCACCAGGTCGAGGTCGCCCAGCAGGTCCCAGATCGCGTCCGCCGGCGTCGCCGGCTTGATCGAGAGCCCGGCCTTCTTGCCGCACGACTTGATCCGCTCGATCGTGGCGCGGATATCCGCTTCCGCTTCCGCATGCACGGTGATGATGTCGGCGCCGGCCTCGGCAAAGGCCTCGATATAGGGATCGACCGGCGAGATCATCAAGTGAACGTCGAAGACCTTATGGCTGTGCGGCCGGAGCGCCTTCACCACGCCAGGCCCGATCGTCAGGTTCGGCACGAAGTGGCCGTCCATCACGTCGATGTGGATGTAGTCGGCGCCGGCTTCGTCGACGGCGCGGATTTCCTCGCCCAACCTCGCGAAATCCGCCGACAGGATCGAAGGGGCGATGCGGACCGGCTGCTGCATGGGCCCCTGTCTAGCGGCCTCGCCCCCAGGGTGCAAGGGGCGCAAGAGCGGATCAATCGGGCTCGAAGGCGTCCTTGTAGTCGCGCTTCAGGGCCGGGTCCTGGTCTTCCTTCTGCAGGATGCAGTTGCCGATCGCCAAGAGGTCGAGCTCGCATCCCATGAAGCAGTTGAAGGCGTCCTCGGGCGTGCAGACGATCGGCTCGCCGCGCACGTTGAAGCTGGTGTTGACCACGACCGGGCAGCCGGTGCGTGCCTTGAAGGCCGAGAGCAGCGCGTGATAGCGCGGATTGGTTTCGGCATGCACGGTCTGGATGCGGGCCGAGTGGTCGACGTGGGTCACCGCCGGGATCTCCGAGCGCACGACGTTCAGCTTGTCGATGCCGAACAGCGCCTCCTCGTCCGCCGTCATCTCGCGCTGGCGCTCCTTCTTCACGTCGGCGACGAGCAGCATGTAGGGGCTGTCGCAGTCCATCTCGAACCAGTCGGCGACGTCCTCGCGCAGCACCGAGGGTGCGAACGGCCGGAAGCTCTCGCGATACTTGATCTTCAGGTTCAGCATCTTCTGCATCGTCGGCGAGCGCGGATCGCCGAGGATCGAGCGGGCGCCGAGCGCGCGCGGGCCGAACTCCATGCGGCCCTGGTACCAGCCGACGGCCTGGCCGTCGGCCAACGCGTCGGCGACGGTCGCGATCAGGTCGTCATCGGCGACGGTCTCGAACCGGCCGCCGGCGGCCTCCAGCCGTCGTTCGATCTCCCGTTGCTCGAATTCGGGCCCGAGGTAACTGCCCTGCATCGCGTCCGGCTGCGTCGCGACATGACGCGCCTCGCCCTTGAACAGATGGGTCGCGGCCAACGCAGCGCCCAGCGCGCCGCCGGCATCGCCCGCCGCCGGCTGCACCCAAATGCCGTCGAACGCGCCGTCACGCAGCACCTTGCCGTTGGCGACACAGTTGAGCGCGACACCGCCCGCGAGGCAGAGGTTGGGGATACCGGTCTCCTTGGCGATCGCGCGGGTCAATCGCGACACCACCTCCTCGGTGACCGCCTGGATCGAGGCCGCGAGGTCCATGTCGCGCTGCTCGACCCATTCCTCGCTCGGGCGCGGCGGGCCGCCGAACAGGTCGTCGAACCGACGATTGGTCATGGTGAGGCCGGTGCAGTAATCGAAATAGTCCATATCCAGCCGGAACGACCCGTCCTCCTTGAGGTCGATCAAATTGTCGAGGATCGCGTCCCGGTACTTCGGCTCGCCATAGGGCGCCAGCCCCATCACCTTGTACTCGCCGGAATTGACCTTGAAGCCGGTGTAGTAGGTGAAGGCGGAGTAGAGCAGCCCGAGCGAGTGCGGGAAGTGGATCTCGCGGATCGTCTCGAGACGGTTGCCGCGGCCGAGCGCCAGCGACGTCGTCGCCCATTCGCCGACCCCGTCCATGGTGAGCACCACCGCCTCCTCGTAGGGCGAGGGAAAGAAGGCGCTCGCCGCGTGGCTCTGATGGTGTTCGGCGAACAGCAGCCGGTTCTCCCAGTCGAAGTCCGGCGCGTGACGGCGCAATTCGTCGCGCAGCAGGGACTTCTGGAACAGCTTTTCCTTGAGCCACAGCGGCATTGCCATGGCGAAGCTGCGGAACCCGCGCGGCGCGAACGCGAGATAGGTTTCCAACAGCCGCTCGAACTTGAGAAACGGCTTGTCGTAGAACGCGACATGGTCGACCGCGTCGAGCCCGACACCCGCGGCGTCCAGGCAATAGGCGATCGCGGCGCGCGGGAAGCCGGCGTCGTGTTTTCGCCGGCTGAAGCGTTCCTCCTGGGCGGCCGCGACGATCCGGCCATCCTCGACCAGGGCGGCCGCGCTGTCGTGATAGAACGCCGAGATGCCGAGAATGCGCATCGTTACCCCAAGAGGACCCGACGGTCCGGGACTAGAATATCGTATAGATGAACGGCGCCACGGCGCTGCCCTGGGTCAGCACGATCAGGCCGCCGAACAGCGTCATCATGATGAAGATCGGCAGCAGCCAATACTTCTTGCGGACCCGCATGAACGACCAGAGTTCCTTGAAAATGTACATCGCCCTCTGCTCGCTCGTCAGAACTGGTTCTTCATCGTGTCCGGCGCCGGCCCCGGCGGGTCGCGCTCGATCCAATAGCTCGCCGCCGCGGCGTCGCGCCGCAGCCGGAGCAAATCCTTGCCGAACAATCGCATGAGGAGGCCGGTCGGCGTCACCACGAGAAAGAACAACAATCCCATGACCAACGGATTGACGATGCGGTGAAGCAACAGGCCGAACCGGGTCCAAAGGCGATTCAACGGCGCCAGCACCGCCGGGCGCAGTGCCGCCGCCGCGGCAACGGCCGCCGCCACACCGATCGCCCACCACCGAGGCGCCCCGCCGTCGACCAGCGGCCACAAGCCGATCACGGCGAAAACCGCGGCGAACACCAGGCCAAAGCTCCGGTCGGACGAGGTCTCGACCGCGTGGTGGCGGGCGAGGTCTTCGTGCATGGAGTCGCGATCGGTCATCGGGGGCAGCCGCTTGATTGGATTTCGAGCCTGCATATATCGTGGCGCGCCCGGAAACGCCACCCCACCCGGAACGCCCAAGCGGGGCCTTCGTCCCGGGTCATTCCATCCGTTCGAGCCGCGAGGCGAAGAAGCCGTCGATTCCACCCCGGTCCGACCAATGGCACGGCAGGGTGCGCAGGTTGCCGTCGGCCGTGACGAACTCGGCCGGC
>JASLSL010000288.1 GCA_030743445.1 Alphaproteobacteria bacterium | reverse complement strand
ACGCTTGCCCTTGTTCTCGATCTTGGAGACCCGGACGTTGCCGATCTCGCCGGTGCGCCCGACGTGGGTTCCGCCGCAAGGCTGGAGATCGACGCCCTCGACCTCCATCAGCCGGATCTTGCCGGCCCCGCGCGGCGGCCGGACCGACATGGTGCGGACCAGGTCGGGCTGGGCGTCGAGTTCCTCGTCGGTGATCCAGCGCGCGCCGGTTGGATGATCCTCGGCAACGAGGCGCTGGAGCTCCGCGGTGATTTGTTCCTTGTCCAGGCTCTCCTCGCCGATGTCGAAGTCGATCCGGCTTTTCTCCTCGCGGACATTGCCGCCGGTGACACCGAACGGCACCGCCGAGCACAACAGGTGCATCGCCGTGTGCATGCGCATCAGCCGGTGCCGGCGATCCCAATCGATCTCGGCGGTGACGGCGGCGCCGGGGGCAGGCAAGTCCTGGCCTTCCTCCGGCACGTGGACGATGTCCTCGTCCGCCGTGACCGTCGTGGCGATGCGGATTTCGCCACCGTCGGCGAGCTTGAGAACGCCGCTGTCGCCCGGCTGGCCGCCGCCGGTCGGATAGAACACGGTGCGGTCGAGCACGATGCCGCCGCGGTCGTTGACGGCGACCACTTCGGCCTCGCAGTCCCTGGCATAGGCGTCCTCGCGGAACAGTTCCTCGGTCATATCGGTTACTCCAGCCAGTCGGGCACCGGCAGTCCCTTTTCGCGCAGGAACACCGGGTTGAACAGCTTGGTCTGATAGCGCGTGCCGTAATCGGCGAGGATGGTGACGATGGTGTGATCCGGGCCCATCTCCTTGGCCATACGGATCGCGCCGGCGATGTTGATGCCGCTCGACCCGCCGAGGCAAAGACCTTCCTCGCTCAACAGATCGAAGATCAGCGGCAGCGCCTCCGCGTCCGGGATCTGATAGGCGTCGTCGAAGGGCGCCCCGTCGATATTGCCGGTAACGCGGCCCTGGCCGATACCCTCGGTGATCGAATCCCCGTCCGACTTCAGTTCGCCATTCTTGATCCACTCGTACATCGAGGCGCCGAGCGGGTCGGCGGCGGCGATGCGGATGTCCTTGTTCTGCTCCTTGAGGTACATGCCGACGCCGGCGAGCGTGCCGCCGGTGCCGATGGCGCAGGTGAATCCGTCGAGGGTGCCGTCGGTCTGGTCCCAAATTTCCGGACCGGTCGAGCGGAAATGCCCGTTGCGGTTCGAGACGTTGTCCCACTGGTTGGCGTAGAGCACGCCCTTGGGCTCGGTTTCCGCCATTTCCTTGGCGGTGCGCTCGGCGACGTGGACGTAGTTATTCGGGTCCTTGTAGGGAACGGCCGGGACTTCCTTCAGATCGGCGCCGCAGAGCCGCAGCATGTCCTTCTTCTCCTGGCTCTGGGTCTCGGGGATCACGATCACGGTGCGGTAGCCCCGCGTGTTGCCGACCAGCGCCAGGCCGATTCCGGTGTTGCCGGCGGTGCCCTCGACGACCACGCCGCCGGGTTCCAGATCGCCGCGTTCCTCGGCGTCGAGGATGATGTACTTCGCCGTCCGGTCCTTGACCGAGCCGCCGGGATTGAGGAATTCGGCCTTGCCGAGGATCGTGCAGCCGGTCTCTTCCGAGGCCTTCCGGAGCTTGATCAACGGCGTGTTGCCGACCGCGTCGACGAAGTCCTCGCGAATGTCCATGATGCCTTAATTCCCGCCGTTTTGAAGGGTTTTCCCGGCACCCCGCCGAAGCGCTATGAAGCACCTCGCGGGCGGTCCGGTCAAGACCAACGGCGGCGCAAATCCTCGCGATTGAGCTCGAGCCATTGCAGGCCGATGACCGAGAACGCGCTGGCGACGTTGCCGTCCTTCACGCGGCGAAATGCCTCGTCCGCATGCTCGACGAAGACGCGGATGTCCTCGCCTTCGTCGTGCTTGCCGTGCAGGCCGCCGACGCCGTCGGAATCGACCCGGCCGCAATACAGCGTGCAGCGTTCGGAGCCGCCGCCCGGCGTCGAATAAAACGACGAGACGAATTGTAATTCCAAGATTTCGCAGCCCGCCTCCTCGACCGCCTCGCGGCGCACCAAGTCCTCCGGCGACTCGTCGCCCTCGATGATGCCGGCGACGATCTCGATCATCCACGGATTGTCGTCGCCGGCCGCCATCGGGCCGGTGCGGAACTGCTCCAACAAGACGACCGCGTCGCGTGCCGGGTCGTAGAGCACGACCGCCGCGACGGAATCGCGCTCGAACACCTCGCGGTCCAGCACCGGACTCCAGCCGCCGGCGAACAGGCGATGGCGCAGCCGGTAAAGGTTCATCCGGAAGAACCCCTCGTAAAGTGACTCCTTGGAGAGAATTTCGACGTCGTCGCGGGTCATGATCGGATTCCATCGGTCGCAAGGGTCGTTCGGACCGGCGAGGCTATGCCACTTCGAGGTCATGATCCAGGCTTGTGGCGACGTCGCATTTGACACTTGGCGCGGGCGGACCTTTCATTAGGCGGTGGAGCGGGCAGGAGGCTGGGAGAGGTGATATGAAACGACTGGGATTGGCGCTGCTCGGGGTGCTGGCATTGGCGGCGCATTCCGCTGCCGCCGCGCCGAAATGCGAGGTCGATAGGCCGATCATCTTTGCCGGCATGGATTGGGCGAGCAACTCGTTCCACAACGCGGTCGCCGGCTTCATCTTGGAAAAGGGCTTTGGCTGCAAGGTCGACAGCATTCCGGGCTCGACCATTCCGTTGCTGACCGGACTCGGCCGCGGCGATGTCGACATCGCCATGGAGGTCTGGAAGGACAACGTGACCGAGCCTTGGAACAAGGCCTTGGCGGCCGGCAAGGTGGTCGAGCTCGGCACCAACTTCCCCGACGCGATCCAGGGCTGGTACGTGCCGCGCTATCTCGTCGAAGGGGCGGGGGCCAAGGCGCCGGACTTGCGCCACGTGCGCGACCTGGTGAAATACAAGGCGCTGTTCCGCGACCCGGAGGAGCCTTCGAAGGGGCGGTTCTACAACTGCATCCTCGGGTGGAACTGCGAGATCATCAACACCAAGAAGCTCAAGGTCTATGGGCTCGACAAGCACTTCACCAACTTCCGGCCCGGGACCGGCGCGGCCTTGGCGGCGGCGATCGCCTCCAACTACATGCGCGCCAAGCCGTTCGTCGCCTACTACTGGGGCCCGACCTGGGTGATGGGGAAATTCGATCTGGTGATGCTCGAGGAGCCGCCCCATAACGCCGCCGACTGGAAGGCGTTGGGCGCCGAAAAAAACCCCAAGAAGGCGGTCGCCTATCCGCTGGTCGAGGTGATCGTCGGCGTCAATGCAGCGTTCCGCAATCAGGCGCCGAAGCTGGTCGAGTTCCTGACGCTCTACGACACCAGCAACGCACAGATCAGCGATGCGCTGTCCTACATGCAGGAGACCAAGGGCGCGACCGAGAAGGACGCGGCCCTGCGGTTCCTGAAGCAGATGACCAAGTACTGGTCCCAGTGGGTGCCGGCCGACGTCGCCGCCCGCGTCCGCGCCGCACTGCGCTAGGCGCAAGAAGAAAGCACGACCATAGGGAGGACTCCGTATGTTTCCGGATTCTTTACGCTGGCCGCTGGCCGACTGGGTGAACGATTTCGTCGAGTGGCTGGTCGTGGTCCATGGCGACACCTTCGGCGCGATCGCTGATGGGCTGCTGGTCGTTTTGGTGGCGCTCGAGGGCGCCCTGCGCGGCCTGCCCTGGTGGGCGACGACCGCGATCCTGGCGCTGATCGCCTATCACGCCAGCCGGCGGATCGGATTGGTCGTGGGGCTCGTGCTGGCGATGGTGTTGATCGGCTCGTTCGGCCTCTGGGACATGGCGATGCAGACGCTGAGCCTGATGATCGTCGGCTGCGTGCTCTCGGTCTCGCTCGGCGTGCCGGCCGGCATCGCGATGTCGCGCAGCGCCCGCGGCCGCGCGATCGTATTGCCGGTGCTCGACGCGATGCAAACCCTGCCGAGCTTCGTCTACCTGGTGCCGGCACTGATGCTGTTCGGCCTCGGCAAGGTGCCGGCGATCGTCGCCACGGTGATCTATGCAGTGCCGCCGGTGGTGCGGCTCACCGACCTCGGAATTCGGCAGGTCGACGCGGAAGTCGTCGAGGCCTCGGTCGCGTTCGGCGCCAGTGGCCGCCAGCGCCTGTTCGGCGTCGAGTTGCCGCTGGCGCTGCCGAGCATCATGGCCGGGATCAAGCAGACTGTGATGATGGCGCTGTCGATGGTGGTTCTCGCCTCGATGATCGGGGCGCGCGGGCGCGGCGAGCAGGTCATGCAACTCACGCCCGTGAGCGAAGTCGCCCATTCCCTGCAGCAGGGCTTCCGCAAACTCAATCAGCGATCCGGGCCGACCGCGCGCGACATTCTCAATTTCACGTTGCAGATGGCGGTGATGGTCCGGGCCGGCATCTCGCTGCGCGCCGCGATCGACGGCATCGCCGAGCAGACCGAACAACCGAAATTTCAGCAGATCCTGATGCGCATCAAGGACGATGTCGAAGCGGGCAAGTCGTTCAGCGAGGCGCTGGCGCGGCATCCCAAGCAGTTCGGCGTCCTGTACGTGAACATGGTGCGGGCGTCGGAGATGTCCGGCAGCTTCTCGCAGATGCTCGACCGCATCGCCGGCTACCTGGCGCAGCAGATCGAAACCCGC
>JASLSL010000287.1 GCA_030743445.1 Alphaproteobacteria bacterium | reverse complement strand
GGCTGAGGTTGCCGTCATGGAGCTTCAGGTCGAACGGCCCGGGGTCGAGCGTCACGCCCCGAAGCTTCGACGAGACGGCGATGTTTATCTGATTCCGCTTCACGTCGGCGCGCAGCGGAAACCGGAAACCGAGACGCATCGCCAGATCGCCCCCGACGCCCTTGGGATCGAAGCCGAGTTCGCTGACGAAGTTCAGCGGATCGCGGTCGAGCACCTCGAGCGCGGTGCGCAACGGGCCGCGCAGCACAAGGTCGATCACGATGCGCTCGTTGTCGGTGTCGAGCTTGGTCATGTTGATGAGGCCGTGGTCGATCGTCACGTCCGCGAGCCGGCCCCCGGTGACGTCCAGGTCGAACCGGTCGCGCCCGAACGTCGCCGTGCCCGCGACCTCGGCGACCTTGGGCAAGTCGGCGAGATAACCGACTTCGAGACCGTCGTATTTCATGGTCCCGGATATCGATTCCACGGACATGTCGCTGGGCCTTTCGACGGGCAACTGCATCACCATGTTGAGATGCCCTTCGCGGACGACGCCCTTCCGAATATTGGCGGTCGTCCAGTTGCGCGCCGTGACGCCGAGACCGATCGGCCAGTAGCTCTCGAGATCGCCCATCGGCAGTTCCGCCAGCCTGGCATCGAGCCTGAGGCGATAGTTCCCGCCGAGCCTGTAGGCCGACGCGTCGACCAAAATCGACGGGCCGCCGAAGTCGATGAACGCCTCGTCGATACGGGCGTGAAACAGTCCGTCCTCGACCGCGCCCTTCAGGCGCAGGCCGGCGACTTCAATCGGCGCAGGCAGTTTATCCTTGAGGTCGAGCCAGCCTTTACCGCCGCTGAGGTCGAAGTCGAAGGCGCGCACCTCGCCGGCCCGGCTGAACTTGCCGACGACCCCGCCCGCGATCGCCACATCCAGCATCTGCAGCGCGGTCAGGCCCGGCAGTATATGCGCGAAGTCGACGATCTTGAGGTCCACGAGCCGCGCCGACACCGTGATGTCGGCCTGGTCGGACGGGATGACGACGTCGCCGGCAACGCTACCGGCGGCCCCCTCGATCTCGAACGCAAGCGATTCGAGCGCCCCGTCCTTGCGTATCTTGGCGTCGATCGAACCCGCGAGCGGCAGGTCGAACCGGGACAAAATCTCCCCGGCCTTCAGGCGGCTCGCCACATCGGACGGGCGCAGATCGACGAAGTGGAACGTGGCCGCCATGGTCGGCCGCTCCCGGGCAAAGACCAGATGGCCGCTGACCCGGCTCTCGCGCCCTTCGAAGTCGAGGTCCAGGACCGCATCGACCTCGAATCCCCGCTCGCCCCGAACGAAGACGACGTCGGCGTTCGGGGCATGCCACATCGCGTCCTTGAGACGGTCCTCGAAACGCAGGTCGACATTGAGCAGACTGACCCGCCTGAGATAGCTGAACGCGCCACCACTATCCGGCGGCCCCATCAGGTCGCTGAATATCGCCGGCAGCTCGCGCACGAAGGCCTCGTCGGCGGGGCTGTCCTCGCCGGCGATGAATCCCATGTCGATCCGGCCGTCCTCGGCGCGCTCGACGGTGGCGCTGAACCCGAGAATGTCCAGGCTGGTCGGCGCCACCGTGCCGAACATCATCGCGTTGAGCGACAGGCCGAGGGAGACCTCGGGCAGCGTCGCCAGAATTTTCCCGCCCGAGCCGAGAATGGTGACGTTGTTGGCGCGGATATCGACGGCGCGGTCCCACCCGGCCCAGACCAGCACCGTGTCCTGGATCCGCACGGCAATCGAGCGCTCCTCGACGCTCACCGCTTCCTCGATGTACGGCGTAAGAAAACTCAGCGAGACCGGCCCGCTCGAGAGCCACCAGATCGCGACCGCGGCAAGGATGACGAGCCCCGCCAGCAGGCCGCCGACGAGCTCGAGTAGAATTAAAGAGGTGCGGAGAATCACGTCAGATCGAAATCCTTTTTACGCGAATGACATATAATAGCACGACCCGAAATTCACAGGACCCGATTGCCGAATTTTATGCCGTTCTCCCTATTCACCTTCGATCGCGAGGCCCTACCGGCGGCGGCGGACCCGGACCGCGCGACACGCGGCGTCGCGCACTGGCTGGAGCAATCAATCGAAGACGAGACAGTGCACGCCTATGCCGAGGCGGCCGCGGGCGATCCGGCGGGACGGCGCCTGCTCGATGCCGTTTTCGGCAACAGCCCGTTCCTCGGCCGCTGCATGCAACGGGAGTGGGCGTTCGCCTGCAACCTGCTGCGCGACGGACCCGACACCGCCTTCGACGCTCTCTTGGACGGCGTCGACCGGGAACTCGGCATGGAGATACGAGCCGACCGGTTGATGTCGGGATTACGCCACGCGAAGCGGCGGGCAGCCCTTCTGATCGGTATCGCCGACATCACCGAGGCCTGGCCCCTGGAGAAGGTGATGGCGACGCTCAGCGATTTTGCCGACAGGACGCTGTCGCTGGCGACGCGTCATATGTTGCGCGACCTCGCGGCGCGCGGCGTTTTCACCCTAAGGAATGTGGACGATCCGGAGCGCGAATCCGGTTACGTGGTGCTCGCCTTGGGCAAGCTCGGCGCTCGCGAGCTGAACTATTCGAGCGACGTCGACCTGATCGTCCTGTTCGACCCGGAAAAGATCGAGACCGATAATCCGGAGAAAATTCAGGCGGAACTGGTGCGCTCGACCCGCAGCCTAATGCGCCTGATGGACGAGCGCACGGCGGACGGCTACGTGTTCCGCACCGATTTGCGCCTGCGACCCGATCCCGGCACGACGCCGCTCGCGATCTCGATCCCGGCGGCCGAGACGTACTACGAGAGCGTCGGCCAGAACTGGGAGCGGATGGCGATGATCCGGGCCCGCCCGGTCGCCGGCGACCTGGAGGCAGGCGAGGCCTTCCTGCAGCGCCTCAGGCCGTTCATCTGGCGCAAGAACCTGGATTTCGCCGCGATCCAGGATATCCACTCGATCAAGCGGCAGATCACCGCCCACCGCGGCGGCGCCGCGATCGCGGTCAACGGCCACAACATCAAGCTCGGCCGCGGCGGCATCCGCGAGATCGAGTTCTTCGCCCAGACCCAGCAGTTGATCTGGGGCGGCCGCAATCCGGCGCTGCGCGGCCGCCACCTCGCCGAGGTCCTGGAGGCGCTCGTCGCCCAGGGCCAGATCGAGCACGCGGTATCGAACGAATTGAACGGCGCCTACCGGTTCCTGCGGCGCCTCGAGCACCGGCTGCAGATGATCGAGGACGAACAGACCCACGAATTGCCCAAGACCAATGAGCAGATCGTCGATATGGCGACTTTCATGGGGTTCGACGACGCGGCGGCGTTTCGGGCGGCCCTGGTCGAGCACCTCGGCCGGGTCGAGGAGCATTACGCCCGGCTGTTCGAGGAGGCGCCGGACCTCGGCGGCGAGGGCGCCCTGGTCTTCACCGGCAACGAGCCGCATCCGGATACCCTGGCGACCCTCGGCAATATGGGCTTCCGGGACGCCGCTTCGGTCGCCGGCGTGATCCGGACCTGGCACCATGGGCGCTACCGGGCGACCCGCAGCGAGCGCGCGCGCCAGTTGCTGACCGAACTGGCGCCGCGCCTCCTGGAGGCGCTCTCGAACACCGCCAATCCAGATGCCGCCTTCACCAAGTTCAACGAGTTCCTTGGCCGCCTGCCGGCCGGCGTGCAGTTGCTGTCGCTGTTTTATTCCAACCCGGCACTGCTGGACCTGGTTGCCGACGTGATGGGCGATGCGCCGCGCCTCGCCGACTGGCTGGCGCGCAATCCGAGCCTGCTCGACTACGTCCTGACCGACGACTTTCACCAACCGGTCGAAGATTTCTCCACCCTCGCCGCGGATCTGGAGGCGCGTCTCGGCCATGCCGAGCACTTCGAGCAGGTGCTCGACGTGACCCGTCGCTGGACCAACGACCAAAAGTTCCGCGTCGGCGTGCAAATCCTGCACGGCGTGACCGACGGCCAGGCGGCGGGACCCGCCCTCTCGGCGATCGCGGAAACCGTGATCCGCGCGCTCTGGCCCTTCGTCGAGCGGGAATTCTCCATCCGGCACGGCACCGTTCCCGGCGGCGCGATGGCGGCGATCGCCTACGGCAAGCTCGGTGGCCGCGAGATGATGCCGGAATCCGATCTCGACCTGGTCTTCGTTTACGACCACGCGGCGGACGTGGAGACGTCGGACGGCGCCAAGCCGTTGCCGGCGGGAGTCTATTACATGCGGCTCGCCCAACGCATCGTCAGCGCGATCGCCTCGCTGACATCCGAGGGCAAAATTTACGAGGTCGATCTGCGGTTGCGGCCGTCGGGCGAAAAAGGCCCGGTCGCGACCCGGCTCGACGGCTTCGCGACCTATCAGGCGGACGCGGCCTGGACCTGGGAGCACATGGCCCTGACCCGCGCCAGGGCGATCGCCGGGCCCGAGGAGATTACCCGCGCTATCGAGACCGATATTCGCACCGCGCTGACGGGCAAGCGCAACCCGGATCGTCTCGTGGTCGACGTCGCCGACATGCGCCGGCGCATGGCGCGGGAACACCCGGGGCGCTCGCCCTGGGACATCAAGCACCGGCCGGGCGGGCTGGTCGACGTCGAGTTCGTTACCCAGTACCTGCAACTGAGGCACGCGGCCGAACGGCCCGAAGTCTTGGCAATGGCGACGGCGGAAGCCCTGGGCAATTTGAAAGCGGCGGGACTGCTCGATCCGGACGTCGAGGCGGAGCTTCAATCCGCCCTCATGCTGTGGCACCGGGTGCAGGGCGTGATCCGGTTGACCGCCGAGGAAGGCTTCGAGGACCACCATATGCCGGAAGGCCAGCGCAACGCCCTGGTGCGCGCCGGCGGCGCGGAGGATTTCGCGGCGCTGGAGGCGGCGATGGAACAGGCATCGGCGACCGTGCGCCGCCACTTCGAGGCGATTATCATGGAGCCGGCCGAGGCCGCGCGGAACCGGCTGCCGGCGGACGAATGACCAACAACCAAACCTGACGAGGAGGCATCACCATGCTCGCGAAACACAATCCGGATACCGTCGCCGCACCGCTTTCGGACTACAGCCATGGCGTCGAGGCGCCGGCCGGCGCCCGCTGGCTTTACATTTCGGGCCAAGTCGCGATCGCGCCCGACGGCTCGATCCCCGACAGCATCGAGGGCCAGGCGACGCAAGTGTTCGAGAACATTCTGGCGGTGCTGGAAGCGGCCAATATGGGCGCCGAGGACTTGGTCCGCATCAATACCTATCTGGTCAATGCGGGCTACATGGGTGGCTTTCGCGCGGTCCGGGACAAATATGTCGGCCAATTCGCGCCGGCCTCGACAATGATCATGATCGGCGCGCTCGCCACCCCCGATTTGCTGATCGAGATCGAGGCGGTCGCGGCAAAAGTCGACTGATCAGCCGGTCAGCGAAAACGCGATACAGATCGCCAGGCCGGCGGACCACATAATCGCCAGATAGAGCGGGCCCGGCGGCGTGATCCGGCGCGGCAACCGCTCGAGACCGAAACGCCGCGGGTCGAGCGCGTCCTCGGCCGCCGCGTCGCGCACCGCCCGGCAGTACTGCCGCACCCACATCGGCGCCGCCCCGCCGAACAGGAAAGCCATGAAAACCCGCTCCAACGCCTTCTCGTCGGCCTCGCTGCCGAGGAACCAGCGGTGGGCGAGGCGAAACAGTTCGAACTCGCCGATGCCCAGCACCGCCTTGGTCGCGGCGACGGCATGCGCGTCTTCCCGTTGCGGACAGTCGAGATTGGTGATCCGGGGCAACATTTCGGAATGTCCCGATGCTGCGCTGGCACGGGTTTATTGTACCACGAATCGGACGAATTCGAAGCCCCGTGGCTTTAGTGGCCCTCGCCCCAGGCGAAGGGCATCAGGTCCGCGAGCTTCTCGGACATCTCGAACACGCTGGTGACCGCGAGGTCCTGGTCGTAGGGCACGCCGTCGCGCTCGGCCCGCCGGCGCAGCTTCGCCTCGTGGATTTCCAGCACGTCCTTGGGAAACGGCATATCGCCGGCCTCGAGGATGCGGAGGTAGCCGTCGGTGTCACGCGCCGGCAGGATGCGGCTTTGGCATTGGCGGTTCGGCGACCAGGGGATGTCGAGCACGCCGGCCTCGATGGCGCGCACCGTGCCGAGCGCGGCGTCGCCGTCGCCCATTTCCAGCACCTTGTCGACGATCGGGCGGACCTCGCGGCCGATCAGTTCCTTCTCTTCCAGGAACTCCGGATTGTCGTCGAGCCGGGTGTGACGCGCCAAGTAGATCGCCATGCGGGTGATCTTGAGGCCCTCGACGTTCTTCTCGGGCGTCGGCAGGCCGAAGGCCTCGTGGGTGCTCTTGGTGGTGACGCTGACAGCACCACCGACCGCCCCCAAGGTTCCGCCATAAGCCAGCAAGGCGGCCGCCTGGGCGTCGTCATAGGGCCACGCCCCCATCCAGTGCAACGAGATCACCGGCGTGAACACATCGTCGTAGCCTTTCTTCTCAAGATATTCCTGGCACAACTCGCGGCAGGCGTGGATCGCCGCCGAATCTTGTATGAGGTGCAGCGCCTGGCCGAGCTCGAGCCCGTAATTGCGCACCCCCTGGCCCGCCGCCAGCAGCACGTCGAGCACCGCGACCACGATCGCGATGCAGGGCGGGATGTTGGTGCCGGTCAAGAACCCGGGCTGGCGGCGGTGCAGGTCGACGCCGCGCTCGGCATACATCGCGGCCAGGCGATCGAGGTATTGGTAGTTGCGGATGCCGTCCTCGATCGAAACCTCCTTGGTGTAGGAGGTCGTGTAGGCGATGCCCGAGCCGAGGTAGCCGCTGTAGCCGCCGGCGAGCACGATCTCCGAGGTCAGCCGCGGCATCGCGGTGCCGGACAGCACGATCGCCGGCTTGTCGATCGCCGCGACCAGCTCGGCGCAGATATCGACCCCGTAGTTGACGATTGGGAAGCCGTTGAGCATCGAGCGGCCGAGCTTCTTCGATTCCTCGACCCCGGCCTCGGCCTGGGGCCAGCGCTCGTTGCGGGTATAGCTGTCGGTCGTCGTCGGCACCACGTCGGCGAGCCCGTCGCGATCGAGCGCCTGCATCAGCTCCTTCTGCATCTCGAAGGTCGCGAAGCCGCCGCGCGGCTGGGTCAGGCAGCGGCCTTCGGCATCGGCCCGGCGCATGACGAAACCGAGCCGCTTGTGCTCGGGCAGCGCCAGGTGGCGGTCGACCGCGGCCTCGAAATCGACCCCGGCTCCGGTCGGCCAGCGCGCCAGGTTCTCTTCCCGCATCCGGGCGAAGTCGTCGTCCGGGATGCGCGCTTCCGAGAACGGAACCGCGTCAGGCGATGCTTTGGCGCTCACCCGCCACCTCCTCCCGGTCGCCGTCGAGACCACCTCGCGCCAGGTCGAACGCGGCTTGCGGCTCGACCTCGGCGAGCAGGCCGCAGGCAAACAGCAGATAGTCGCGGTCGATCAACAGCCGCGGGGCGCGCGGCCTGAGCGAAAGCGGATCGACCGCGTCGGCGCACGCCGCCTCGAGTACCGACCCCGCGTCCGCGCCATGGACCAATACGCCGCCGGTGCCGATCACCGCCGCGACCTCGGTCAGGTCCTTGCCGCGCTGAACCTGGACCGGTCCGGTCGGCGTATGGACCGTCTTGACCGTGCCGGCATGGCGCGCCGCGGCGAGCCGCACCGCGGCCCGCGCCAATGCCCGATCGAGTGCGGCCTCGTCCGGCGTCTCCGGCAACCGCTCGATCTCGCCGACCAATCGGCCGACCAATTCGGTCACTTTCTCTGGTTCCAGTCCCGCGTCGGCCGCGACCCGGTCGACGCCGGCCGCCTCGACGGTCGCCGCGGCGTTGATCCGCATGCCGAGATCGCCCTCGACCGTGCGCTTGACCAGGGGCTCGGGCAGGCCCTGGACCACCACGTCGTCCCGCGTCGAGGCGCCGGAGGAGATCGAATGCACATCGGTCGTGGCCCCGCCGACGTCGATCACCAGCAAGGGTCCGAGCCCGTCGCGGCCTTCGGTCCCTTGCGACAGCAGCCGCGCCCCTTCGAGCACCGCCGCCGGGGTCGGCATCAACACCCGGTCGAACGAGCCCGCCGCCTTGTCGATGCCCTTGGCGTGGACGATCCGGTCGATGAAGACCTGGCGGATCGCGGCACGCGCCGGCTCGATGTTGAGCTCGCCGAACTCCGGCATCACGTTCTCGGCCATGATCGCCGTCTTGCCCGCTTCGGCGAGCCGGCGCTCGACCTCTGCCGCCGCGTTGCGGTTGCCGGCGACGATCACCGGACAATCGAGAGCGGCGTCGGCGAGCAGTGCCCCGTTGGCAAGGATGACTTCCTTGTTGCCGCCGTCGGTGCCGCCGGCGAGCAAAAGTATATCCGGCGCCAGGGCCTCGATCTCGGCCACGTCGCCGCCGGTCAGCTCGTAGGCGAAGGTCCCGACCAGCTTGGCGCCGGCGCCGAGTGCCGCCTGCCGCGCCGCCTCGCCGGTCAACTCCTTGACCAGGCCGACGGTCGCCATGCGCAGCCCGCCGGCCGCACTGCTCGCCGCCAATCGGTAGCGGAACTCGGGCAGCCCGCCGAGCCGCGCTTCGAGATCGGCGAGCCCGGCTTCGAGGCCGATCGTGACGTCGCTCTCGACCGTGGAGGGCCCCTGCCCGGCGCCGAGCACTTCTGCCGCGTCCAGGTCGACCGCGCGCAGCTTGGTGTAGGTGCTGCCGAAATCGATCAACAGGGCGGCTGCCATCAGCCGACCTCCTTTTCGACTTGTCCGCGCGTCGAAAAATCCGCCGCCAGCGCCACCAGCACCCCGTCGAGCCGGGTGTCCGGCGGGAAGGCGCGGTCGAACCCCATGTCGAGATAGCGTTGCTCGACCTCCGCCCAGCTCTGCTTGCCGACGACCAGATTGCCGCCGACATAGATCAACACTCCACCGATGCCCGCTTCGACGCAGAGATCGCGGAAGCCGCGGCAGTCGAGCTCGCCCTGGCCATAGAGCGAGGAGATCATGATCGCATCGGCGTCGGTTTCGATCGCCGCCTTGACGAACTCCTCGGCCGGGGTAAGCGCGCCGAGCGCCACCACCTTGTAGCCCGCCTTCTCGAGCCCCATCGAGAGAATCCGGGTGCCGACGATATGGGTGTCGGAGCCGATCACCCCGGTGATCAGGGTTCGGTGCGGAGAGCCGCCGGCCGCTTCGGCCGCGGTCACGGTGCCGCCTCCCCGTCGTCCCCCTTTTCATCCCCTTTGGCGCTTTCCCCACCCACTTGCCCGGCCAATGCGGCCTCGAGGAACGGGTCGAGGTCGCCGTCGAGCACGCCCTGGGCGTTGCCCTTCTCGACCCCGGTGCGCAAATCCTTGACCATCTGATAGGGGTGCAGGACGTAGGACCGGATCTGATGACCCCAGCCGATGTCGGTCTTGGCGTCGTGCTCGGCCTGGGTCTCTTCCTCGCGGCGCGCGATCTCGGCCTCGTAGAGCCGGGCGCGCAGCATGTTCATCGCGGTCGCCCTGTTCTTGTGCTGGGAGCGGGTGTTCTGGCACTGCACGACGATACCGGTCGGGGTGTGGGTGATCCGCACCGCGCTGTCGGTCTTGTTGACGTGCTGACCGCCGGCACCCGAGGCGCGGTAGGTATCGACCCGCAAGTCCTTGTCGAGGATCTCGACCTCGATGTGGTCGTCGAGCACCGGATAGACGCCGACCGAGGCGAAGCTGGTATGGCGCCGCGACTGGGCGTCGAACGGCGAGATACGGACCAGGCGATGGACCCCGACCTCGGTCTTGAGCCAGCCATAGGCGCTGTCGCCGGCGACCCTGACGGTGGCCGATTTCAGCCCCGCTTCCTCGCCCTCGGACTCTTCGATCCATTCGACCTTGTGGCCGTGCTGCTCGGCCCAGCGCACGTACATTCGGGTCAGCATTTGGGCCCAGTCCTGAGACTCGGTGCCGCCGGCCCCGGCATGAACCTCGAGGAAACAATCGTTGCCGTCGGCCTCGCCCGAGAGCAGGCTTTCGAGCTGACGCTTGCCGGCGACGTCGCGCAGTGAGGTCAACGCCGCCTCGGCCTCGGCGATGATCTCGTTGTCGTCGTCGGCCTCGGCGAGCTCGATCAGCTCGGTGTTTTCCTCGAGCCTGCGCTCGAGTTCGAGATAGCCGTTGATGCGTTGATCCACGCGGGTGCGCTCGCGCATCACCCGCTGGGCGCGCTCGGTGTCGTTCCAAAGTTCCGGGTCTTCGGCGAGGCTGTTCAGCTCCTCGAGCCGGCGTGTCGAGGCATCGAGGTCAAAGATGCCTCCTCAGCAGTTCGAGCGACTGCTTGATCTCGTCGACCATGGCCTGGGTTTCGGCGCGCACGATTGTCCTCCCGCTGAACAATAGGGCTGCCTGTCCATGTACGGAATGAGGGCGAAAGACGCAAGAGGCCGCGGGAACGGGAGGTGGGCCGGTTCGGCCGAGGATTAGCATCCACGAAAACGAAATTCCGGAGAAACAACGTGTTGCCGTTTAGTCGGGCTCGCGCCAACTAACGATTGTACCGGCAATCTTCAACATCCTTGAAAATTTGCCGTCACTCATTCCTACGATCATAATCGCCTCAGGCGTTCAATGTTAACCAAGGATTCCCGCGACTGAAAAGCGCGTTTCCGGGAAGAGATCGCTATGAAAATCGCCCCACGCATATCACTCCTGATCGTTGGGTGCTCGCTTGTTGCTGCAGCAACTGTGGGGGTATCCAGTTATTACATGGCGTCACGGGAGCTGCAGGATGCCGCAGGCTCGGAACTGGTAGCGTTGCGGGAATCCCGTCACGCAACCCTGACCAAGTACCTTCAATCCATCGAGCAGGATCTTCGAATCGTCGCGTCGAGTCGCGATGTCAAGGACGCGATTGTCGATTTCACGACCGCCTACTATGCAATCAGCGAGCCCGGCCGGCGCACCCTTAAATGGATCTACGACTCAAAAAATCAGATCAGCGCAGGAAACACGGAATCGACCCCCGATGAGCCGGGCATCCGCGCCTACGCGCGGACGCACGAGCGCTATCACAAGTGGTTCGAGCTCATTCGCAAGGTACGGGGCTACTACGACGACTTCCTCTTCAACCTCAGTGGTGACCTGATCTACTCGGTCGAAAAGGAGCCTGATTTCGCGACCAATCTGCTGACTGGTGAATGGCGCCGAACGGGCCTGGGCCGCGTGGTCCGAGGCGCCCTCAACGCGAACCCGTCGCGCAATTGGATGTTCAGCGACTTCAAACCCTACGCACCAAGCAAAGGGGCACCCGCCAGCTTCGTTTCGACCCCGGTTCGCGAGGCGGGCAAGACGATCGGTGTGCTGGCCTTTCAAATGCCGATTGGAGAGATCAACGAGATCATGCATGTCACCGCCGGCATGGGCGAGACCGGCGAGACCTACCTGGTCGGCGCCGATTACCTGATGCGTACTGATTCCCGCTTCAAACAGGTCTCGACCATCCTCAAGCAGACGGTCAGCACC
>JASLSL010000286.1 GCA_030743445.1 Alphaproteobacteria bacterium | reverse complement strand
TTGTCCCGGGAATGACGGGAAAGCGGGTGTGATCCGCTCCCTCATCAGAAGGGGGAGGGGAGGATAACGACATGAAGTTGGCGAACCCAAAGCCGATTGAAAATTAACCATCATTACAAAAACTATTATCGATAAAAAAGTTATATATAAAAATATTATTCTAATTAATATTTTAATATGATATGTTGTTTTTGATATGACTTTACGAACCGAAAGCACGCTGGACGATCTCGGCCGGAAACTACTGGCGGTGCTGCAGGAGGATGCGCGGCTGTCGTTCAGCGCCCTCGGCCGTCGGGTCGGGCTGTCGCCGCCGGCGGTCGCCGAACGGGTCCGGCGGATGGAGCAGGCGGGATTGATCACCGGCTACCGCGCGACGGTCGACCCGGCGTTGGCGGGTCTCGCGATCACCGCTTTCCTGCGCGTGCTGTGTCCCGGCGAGAAGTACCAGGCGGTGCGCCAACTGGCGGGCGACCTGCCGGATGTGCTGGAATGCCACCACGTCACCGGCGAGGACTGTTTCTTCATCAAGGTCGCGGTGCCATCGGTCGAGGCGCTGGAGACGGTGGTCGACCGCTTCCGCGCGCACGGGCGCACGATCTCCTCGGTGGCGCTCTCGGCCGTCGTTGGCGGCAAGGAGATCGTTCCGCCCGGGAGGTCCAGGGGATGACGGAGTACGAATACCGCGAGGCCCGGGTCGGGGACGCCGCGGCGCTGTTCGAATTCGGCAAGCTGCTGTTGGCCGAGACCAGCCTGATGCTGCTGCTGCCGGAGGAACGCGCGCGCTCGGTCGACGACATGCGCTTCGTGATCGAGAAGTTCATCGAGATGCCGCGGCATTTCCTGGTCAACGCCTGGGCCGGCGACGAGGTCGTCGGCGAGGCGCTGTGCATGGCCGGCCAGTTCTCGCGCAACCGGGATTGCGGCCGGGTCGGGGTCGGGGTGCTCCAGGCCCACAACGGCAAGGGCGTCGGCCGCCAGCTCATGGCCGAGATCGAGGCGCACGCGCGCAGCGCCGGCGTGCACCGGATCGAGCTCACGGTGATGGCCCACAACGCGCGTGCCAAGCGGCTCTACGACGCGATGGGCTACTTCGAGGAGGGGCTCAACCGGGACTCGCTCTATATCGACGGCCGCTTCGTCGACGAGATCATGATGGCCAAGCTGCTGGACTAGAAAGCCGCGGCGGGACTACGGTTTCCCATGGCGGCGAGTCTGACCCATATCGCCTTGCACGTTCGCGACCTCGAGGCCTGCGTAGAGTTCTACGAGACCTTTTGCGGCCTTCGCGTGGTGCACGAGCGAACCAAGGATAGTTCCGGCGACCGCATCGTCTGGATGGCCGAGCCGGGCCGCGAGAAGGACTTCGTCTACGTCCTGCTGCCGGGCGGGCCGGGCCGCGATCAACAGGACCGGGACTTCAGCCATGCGGGTTTCGCGCTGGAGAGCCGCGAGGCGGTCGATGCGATCGCCGAGCGCGCCCGCAAAGCCGGGTGCCTGGTCTGGGAGCCGCGCCAGGAGCCCTATCCGGTCGGCTACTATTGCGGCCTCTGCGATCCCGACGGCAACTTCGTCGAGTTCAGCTACGGCCAGCCGCTCGGCCCGGGCGCGGAGGAAATGTCGGCGGACGCGCCCTAGCGGCGGCTAGGGCGAGGCGCTAGACTCGTCGCTGAACAAGCCGCAGAGGCAGTGGGAGAGACGCCCGGTGGTCGACGACGAGATCAAACGAAGCAAATCCGCGGCGCAGCGTGCGGCCGAGGCCTATGGCGACGCCGAAGGCGGCCGCCAGAAGCTGATCGCCGAGGCGCTGTCGACCCACCGCAAGAAGCAGTCGGTGCTGTCCGACCTCGACGACGAGACCCGCCGGAAGCTCGCCGCGACGGCGGAAAAGCTGCTCCCCAAATCCGACGAGGACGAAGGTTAGGTGGCCAAGCGGCCTGTCGCCAAACGTCCCGGGGCCAAACGCCCCGGCGCCGAACGCGACGTTGCCAAGATGGCGGCCTCGGTTCGCGACGGCGACCGCAAGGCGCTGGCCCGCGCCATCACCCTGATCGAATCGACCCGGGCCGACCACCGCGCCGACGCCGACGCGCTGCTGAGCGCCCTGTTGCCCCATTCAGGCAAGTCGGTGCGGATCGGCATCTCGGGCGCGCCCGGGGTCGGCAAGTCGACCTTCATCGAGGCCCTGGGCCTGCATCTGACCGGATCGGGGCACAAGGTGGCGGTGCTCGCGGTCGACCCGTCGTCGAAGCGCAGCGGCGGCTCGATCCTCGGCGACAAGACCCGAATGGAGGAGTTGGCGCGCGACACGGCGGCCTTCATCCGGCCTTCGCCCGCCGGCAAGACCCTCGGCGGGGTTGCCCGGCGCACTCGCGAGGCGATGCTCGCCGCCGAGGCCGCCGGCTTTGACGTGATCGTCGTCGAGACCGTCGGCGTTGGCCAATCCGAGACCGCGGTCGCCGAGATGACCGACATGTTCGTGCTGCTGCTCTCGCCCGGCGGCGGCGACGAGCTGCAGGGCATCAAGCGCGGCATCGTCGAGCTCGCCGACGCGATCCTGGTCAACAAGGCCGATGGCGAGTTCATGAAGGCGGCGACCCAGGCGGCGGCCGACTACCAGAGCGCGGTGCACATGCTGCGCCCGGCCTCGGCCGCGTGGGTGGTGCCGGTCCGGACCTGCTCGGCGCTGACCGGCGAGGGCATCGCCGAGGCCTGGGCGATCGTCGAGCGATACCGCGAGGTCACGGCGAAGACGAACGCCATCGCGGAACGGCGCCGGACCCAGGCCCAAGCCTGGATGTGGTCCGAGATCGAGGACAGCCTGGTCATGGCGCTGCGCGCCCACCCCAAGACCAGGCAACGGATCGCAGCGCTCGAGAAACAGGTCGCGGCCGGCGAGGTGACGCCGTCCCAGGCCTCGCGCGAGCTGATCGCCGCGTTTCGCGGTGGGGCCGGCGGGAAAACGCCTTGACGCGGCCGGGTGCCTGCCATACAAACTCGCCCGGTCGGGCGACGAACGCGCCCGGTGTTGTTATTCCGAGAGGACGAAAGCGCGATGGCCCGACGGTGTGAAATCACCGGCAAAGGTGTGCAGAGCGGCAACAACGTCAGCCATGCCCACAACAAGACCCGGCGGCGGTTCCTGCCGAACATCCAGCGCACCTCGATGATGAGCGACGCGCTTGGCAAGACGGTGCGCCTGCGCGTCTCGGTCAATGCAATCCGTACGATCGATTTCAAGGGCGGGCTCGACGCCTATCTGCTCGGCACACCGGACCGCAAGCTGACCGTCGAGGCCAAGCGCCTCAAGCGGCGCATCGAGAAGGCGGTCGCCGCGGCGTCCTGAGCGGCCGCATCCCGGCACGATAGAAGCCCGCTCCCCAAGCGGGCTTTTTGATTTTGCCGGCCCGGGTCATATAGGCTTGGCGGGCGTTCGAGGGGATGCCCAGGGGATTCAATGACCGACTATCCCGGTTTCGGTTTCGAGGTGCTGGTGGCGGACGCGGCCAGCCGCGCCCGGCTCGGGCGGCTGACCACGCCGCACGGGCCGCTGATGACGCCAGCCTTCATCTTCTGTGCGACGCGCGGCGCCATCAAGGCGGCGGGCCCGGCCGAGCTCAGGGCGGCCAACGCCGACATCATCCTCGCCAACACCTATCACATGATGCTGCAGCCGGGCGCCGACATCGTCGAGAAGATGGGCGGGCTGCATCGGTTCATGGGCTGGTCCGGGCCGATGCTGACCGATTCCGGCGGCTTCCAGATCTTCAGCCTCGGCCACGGCTCGGTCTCTGAGGAGATCAAGTCGAAGGGCGCCAAGGGCAATCGCGCGCCGCTCCTGATCGAGCTCGCCGAGGAAGGCGCGACCTTCCGCTCCCCGAGGGATGGCCAGCGCCACACCTTGACCCCGGGATCCTCGATCCGCATCCAGCAGAAGCTCGGCGCCGACCTGATCGTGGTGCTCGACGAGTGCACGCCGTTCCATGTCGACCGGGACTACACCGCGACGTCGCTCGCCATGACCAATCGCTGGGCCGAGCGCTGCATCGCCGAGTTCGAGCGCGGTCACGACGGGCGCCAGGCGCTCTACGGCGTGATCCAGGGCGGCGTCTACGAAGATCTGCGCCACGAGAGCGCGGAATTCGTTTCCTCCAAGCCGTTCTTCGGCCACGCGGTCGGTGGTTGCCTCGGCGACCATGAGGAACAGATGTACGACATTGTCGAATACTCGATGGGACCGCTCGACCGAGCGCGCCCGGTGCACCTGCTCGGCATCGGCGGAATCAAGGACATCTGGGCCGGGGTCGAGCTCGGGATCGATACTTTCGACTGTGTCACCCCGACGCGCATCGCGCGCCACGGCTGGGCGCTGGCGCGAGACGGCAGGGATCACCGCCGCAACATGCGCAACGCGCGCTATCGCGAGGACCCGGAACCGCTCGAGCCGGGCTGCGGATGTCCCGTCTGCAGCACCTATTCGCGGGCCTACATCCACCACTTGCTCAAGGCCGGCGAGATTCTCGGCCTGCAGCTCCTGACCCAGCACAACATCGCCTTCATGACCGGCCTGATGGCGACGATCCGCGGGGCGCTCGAAAAAGGCCGCCTGGCCGAGGCCAAGGCCGAGTGGTTCAAGGCCTAGCGTTTCTCACCTTTGCGTGAGAACGGCTTGGTGGCGGAGGCAAACCGGGCCATTCTTGCGCCCGAGACCGATTAGGGTCGACCGACAGGGAGAATGAAACCGATGCTTGCCCGCAGACAGGTGATCCAAGGTGCCGCCGCGGTGCCGTTCGCCGGCCTGCCGCTGGCCGCGATACTCGCCAATCCGGAACTCGCCCGCGCCACCGCGGCGGGGCTCGAGGAACAAACGCTGACCCTCAAGAGCGGCAAGAAGGTGCGCGCCTTCCTCGACCTGCCGGCCAAATGGCCGGCGCCCGTGATCGTGCTGGTTCACGAGTGGTGGGGTCTCAACGATCAGATCAAGGCGGTGACGGCGGAGTTCGCCAAGCTCGGCTACGTGGCGCTCGCCATCGACCTGATGAGCGGCAACGTGGCGACGACCCGCGACGCGGCGCGCCGCCAGATGCAGAAGGTCGGCAAGCACGAGGCGCTGGAGACCGCGTCGCTGTGGATCGACTGGATCCGGCGGCACAAGGCCTCGAGCGGCAAGATCGGGACCGTCGGCTGGTGCTTCGGCGGCGGCTGGTCGCTGAATGCCTCGATCGCCGAGCCGGTCGATGCCACGGTCGTCTACTACGGAAGGGTCAACCAACCGGCGGCCGAACTGAAACGGCTCAAAGGCCGGGTGCTCGGCCATTTCGCGACCCAGGACCAGTGGATCAACGCGCGCATGGTCAAGGATTTCGAGGCCGGCATGAAGCTGGCGGGCAAGAGCTACGCCAGCCACTGGTACGACGCGAAGCACGCCTTCGCCAATCCGACCAGCGCGCGCTTCGACGAGCCCGACGCCAAGCTCGCCTGGAAGCGGACGACCGAGTTCTTCAAGAAGCACCTGTTCTAAGACCGGGACAGGCGAGGCGCCGGGTCAGGGTTGTCGCGAGGCCGGCCGCAGTTTCCCGGCCTCTCTGGCACGCCGCGCCTTCGCCGTGACGCCGGTGCTCTGGAGATGGTCGAGGTAGCCGAGAAACGCCTCGAGCAGGCCGACGACGTCCGGATTCAGGCGTTCCCATAGCGCCACCTTCCCCGGCGTGTATTTCTTGAGATAATCGCGGAACGGCAGGCACCACTTGCGCTCCAGGGTCTTGCGAAACTTGATCATCTCGCGCGAGTGCTTGTCGAAGCCGAGCTTCTGATAGGCGTTTTCCTCGTAAAGGTAAGCCTCGCATTCGAGGTCGATAATCCTGAGCCGCCTCGTGTCGCCGCGGAAATACTGCATGCCGTGGCCGATCAGCTCGTGGGCGAGCACCGCGGCGAGTTCGCGCTGCGGCCACTTGGCGCCGTAGCGGCCGACGATCGCGAGGTATTTCTTGGTCTTCCGGTCGGGCTCGAACGCCGGGAAGAACCCGGCGATCATCAGCGATGCGAATCTGCTCTTCGGAAAGGTCGGATCGTACCGAATTTCGACCCGGCCGCTTTTATTCAACCGGTCGATACGTATCGCGCTGAGCGGCGAGCGGGCGTAAAGCCGGTCGAACGCCGCGATGATCTTGGCGAGCGCCGTCTCGGCCGGCAGCGTGGTGATGTCGAACCGGGCATTCGCCGGCGGTTGGACGGCGATGAACCGGAGTCCCTTGTGGGCGATCATGATGCCGACCCGGTCGTCGGCCGTCCCGGCCATCGGCAACAGCAGGAGCGCGAAACCAATCGCGAGGCTCACCGGGATATTCCAACGTCGCCGTGTCATGGGAGCCGATATCCGCTCGTTTCCCGCCGGGGTTGTATCTTACACAAATAAAGCCTGCGCCCGACCCAAACCAGCGATCCGGGCGAAATAAATCCGGCAATGAGCCGATTGTAAACGCGTGCGCGGACCGCGTCAGGCGGAGCGGGCGCGGGGTGTGCGCAGGCGCTCGCGCCGCCGCATGCCGATCGTCTCTTCTTCGAACAGGTCGGTGAGCTGGTCCATCATCGTGCCGCCGAGCTGGTCGACATCGACGATGGTGACGGCCCGGCGGTAGTAACGCGTCACGTCGTGACCGATGCCGATCGCCACCAGCTCGATCGGCGAGCGCACCTCGATGTACTCGATGACATCGCGCAGGTGACGCTCGAGATAGTTCCCCGGATTGACCGAGAGGGTCGAATCGTCGACCGGCGCGCCGTCCGAGATCACCATCAGGATGCGGCGCTCCTCGGGCCGGCCCAACAGTCGGTCGTGCGCCCAGAGCAGCGCCTCGCCGTCGATGTTCTCCTTGAGCAGACCCTCGCGCAGCATCAGTCCCAAATTCTTGCGCGCCCGGCGCCATGGCGCGTCGGCCGCCTTGTAGGTGATGTGACGCAGATCGTTGAGCCGGCCCGGGTTCGGCGGCTTGCCTTCGGAGATCCATTTCTCGCGCGCCTGCCCGCCCTTCCACGCCCTTGTCGTGAAGCCGAGGATTTCGACCTTGACGGCGCAGCGTTCCAGGGTGCGCGCCAGGATATCGGCGCTCATCGCTGCGATGGTGATCGGCCGGCCGCGCATCGAGCCCGAGTTGTCGATCAACAGGGTGACCACCGTGTCGCGGAACTCCATCTCCTTTTCCTGCTTGAAGGAGAGCGCGTGCAGCGGGTTGATGACCACCCGGTCGAGCCGGCTGGTATCGAGCAACCCTTCTTCCAGGTTGAACTCCCAGG
>JASLSL010000285.1 GCA_030743445.1 Alphaproteobacteria bacterium | reverse complement strand
GGCGCCAGTGACGAGCGCCACCCGTCCCGTGAGCCGCCCTTTGGGCGATCGTGGCTTCGGGCCGCCGACCGGCGTCATCAGGTCCGTTCGTCGAGCAAGGACAGTTGCAAGGGAACCGGCCCGCCGTCTCGGTCGGTCAATGCGATCGGGTAATCGCCGGTGAAACAGGCGTCGCAGTACTGCGGCGATTCCGTGTCCCGGCCGGGCTCGCCCACTGCCTTGTAAAGCCCATCGATCGACAGGAACGCAAGCGAATCGACGCCGATGTATCGCGCCATCGCATCGACATCGTAATTGGCGGCAAGCAGCGCGTCGGCGTCCGGTGTGTCGATCCCATAGTAGCAGGGGAAGGCCGTCGGCGGGCTGGAGACCCGGATGTGGATCTCGGCGGCGCCCGCGTCGCGGACCATCTCGACGATCTTGAGCGAGGTTGTGCCGCGCACGATCGAATCGTCGACGAGGATCACGCGCTTGCCCTTCAAGTGCGCCGTATTGGCGTTGTGCTTGAGCTTGACGCCCAGGTGGCGGATGCGGTCCGTCGGTTCGATGAACGTGCGCCCGACGTAATGGTTGCGGACGATTCCGAAATCGAACGGTATCGCGGCCTCTTCGGCATAGCCGAGCGCTGCCGGTACCCCGGAATCGGGGACCGGGACCACCATATCGGCGGGCACCGGGCTTTCCCTCGCCAATTCCGCCCCGATCCGCTTGCGGATCTCGTAGACATTCTTGTCCTCGACCGTGCTGTCGGGCCGCGAGAAGTAGATGTATTCGAAGATGCAGAACCGGTTGGGTTTCTGCACGAACGGCTTGACGCTTTCCAGCCCATTGGCGCTCACGATCACCACCTCGCCGGGCTCCACGTCGCGCACGAACTCGGCGCCGATGATGTCGAGCGCGCAGGTCTCGGACACGAGGATTATGGCGTCGCCGATCCGCCCGATCACCAGAGGCCTGACGCCGAGCGGATCGCGAACGCCGATCAGGCTGTCTCCGGTCATGGCGACCAGCGAGTAAGCGCCGTCGATTTGTTTGAGCGCATCGGCCAGGCGGTCGACCACCGACGAATCGGCACTGGTCGCGATCAGGTGGATGATCACCTCGGTATCCATGGTCGACTGGAAGATGCAGCCGCGGTTGACGAGCGATCGGCGCAACGCGTAGGCGTTCGTAAGATTGCCGTTGTGGGCCACCGCGAGGCCTCCGAAATCGAATTCGGCGAACAACGGCTGGACGTTTCGGAGCAACGTTCCACCCGCAGTCGAATAGCGGTTGTGCCCGATCGCCACGGACCCGGTCAGGCGGCCGATCACTGTTTGCGAGCCGAATATGTCGCCGACGAGGCCGAGCGCCCGGTGTTGGTGGAACTGCTCGCCGTCGAAGCTGACGATGCCAGCCGATTCCTGGCCGCGGTGCTGCAATGCGTGCAGGCCGAGCGCCGTGTGCGCGGCCGCATCGACGTGGCCGAAGATGCCGAAGACTCCGCATTCGTCGTGGAAGTTGTCGTCGGCGAGGGGTTCGATTAGCGCACGCATCGACGCATGTCCTATTGACGCGATTCGAGCAGTCTTCGCATCTCGCCTCGCTCCTTAGCATCGTATCCCGGCGCCGGTCCGTTTTCTGATTCAGCGGGTTCCACGTTCAGAATTCCCCGCAAGACCCGTTCGGTGTCGATCAGCTTTTCCGCCTCGCTTCGCCGGTTCCCGGCAAACGAGGCGGCGTTTGCCGGCATCAGACCCTGCAACAAATCGGCGCCTGCGCGGACGAACGGCAGCGATTTCGCGCTTTCGACCCATTCGGGCCGTTCCGTCTCCGACCACGTCGTCTCGACCAGCGAATATACGACGCATACCAAGACCGCGCCCGTGGCTAAGCCCGCCACCATGCCTAGCGATCGGTCAAGCGCGCTGAGACGGCTGCGCCGGACCCACGATTCGACGATCGAGCTCACCAAGAAGAGGGCAATGAGTGTGGGCAGGAACAACGCGACGCCCGCGGCGATGTCGGCAAGGAGCTGGTGGTCGATCAGCTCGCGCGCATAGGGCTGGACGGCGGCAAACCCGAAAAAGGTTGCGGCGATCGCGCCGAGCCAAGAGACGACGTAGAGGCCGCCCTTCACAAACCCTACCAACAACCCGATCAGGGTGCACGCGACGATGGTCCCGATCACCGCCAAATCCATGACGTTGATGGGCAGGTTATCCATGGCTGGCGACCTCACGGGTGCGGCGGGCCGCCTGGCCGAAGCCGTGTTCCCCGCGGCTGCTTTCGGCGCCGAACAGCTCGACAAGATCGCGGACGTGGGCGATTCCGACGATCTCCATGGCGCCTTCGGCGCGGCCGCGCTTTCGCAATTCCGCGGGCGGCGAAGGCTGAGGCGCGATCGCGCGAGTGAACCCGAGCTTCGCCGCCTCCTTGAGGCGGGCTTCGGTGCGCGAGACCGCCCGGATCTCTCCCGACAGCCCGATTTCGCCGAAAACAACCGTCTTCGGCGGCACCGGAACGCCGCGGGCGGCCGAGACCAGGGCCGCGGCCACCGCCAGATCG
>JASLSL010000284.1 GCA_030743445.1 Alphaproteobacteria bacterium | reverse complement strand
AATCGCCCCGGTATCCGTTCCCCGTGAGCCAATCGTACAAGTGGCCGACCCCGCATCCGACTTCCAGCACAGAGGCCTCGGTCAGGTTTCCGACGTCGGCGACGATGGCGAACCGCCCTTCCTGGCTTTCCCGGGTCCGGTATGAAACCACGTTGTGATCGTCGCCGTGCTCGGCCAACCGGGGCTCATAGAATTCCCGCACCCGCGCCGCGTGTTCCTCTCTTCGCATCGCCCCGCCGTCCCGCAGTTCAAGCCAGACCGCGTCCGCCCGGCCGGGCGTCCGGTTGGGTCGCGAACTGTTCGGCGAATTCCTTGAGCCGCACCGGCATGCGCTTGCGCCCCCAGTCGCCCGGCTTGTCCTCGAAGATGCCGGCGCAGGGCTCGCCGCAACGGCTGCACATGCCGCTTTGGGTCAAGTTCCACTCGTCCAGCAGGTGCCAGTCGCGGCCGATCAAGCGCAAACCGCAGCCGTGGCAATAGGTGCTGCCGGTCTCCTTGTGGTGGATATTGCCGGTATAGGCGTAGCGCACGCCGTTCTTGCGCGCGATCTGCCAGGCGCGGATCAGCGTCTCGGCCGAGGTGTTGGACTTGTCCGTCATGCGGTAGTCGGGATGGAAGGCGGTGAAGTGCATCGGCACATCGGTCCCCAAATTCTCGACCACCCACTGGGTCATTTCCTCGATCTCGCCCTCGGAGTCGTTCTCGTCCGGGATCAACAACGTCGTAATCTCGAACCAGACGTCGGTTTCCTGTTTCAGGTAGATCAACGTGTCCAGCACCGGCGCCAGATCGGCCGTACACAACGATTTGTAAAATCCCTTGGTGAATCCCTTCAGATCGACATTGGCGGCGTCCATCGCGCCGAAGAACTCCTCGCGCGCGCCCTCCTTGATGTAGCCCGCGGTGACCGCGACGTTCTTGATGCCGTGTCCGCGGCAAGCGGCGGCCACATCGACGGCGTATTCGAGAAATATGACCGGATCGTTATAGGTGTAGGCGACCGACCGGCAGCCGGTGCGCTCGGCGGCGACGGCGATGATCTCGGGCGGCGCCTGGTCCATCAGGCGGTCCATCTCGCGCGATTTCGAGATGTCCCAATTTTGGCAGAACTTGCAGGTCAGGTTGCAGCCGGCGGTGCCGAAACTGAGGATCGGCGTGCCGGGCAGGAAATGGTTGAGCGGCTTCTTCTCGATCGGATCGATGCAAAAGCCCGACGAGCGGCCATAGGTCGTCAGCACCACCTCGTCGCCCTTGCGCGCGCGCACGAAACAGAGCCCGCGCTGACCGTCCTTGAGCTTACATTCGCGCGGGCAGACGTCGCACTGGATGCGCCCGTCGTCGAGCAGCTGCCAGTACCGGCCCGGGACGCCTTCGATTGCGTCAACCATCGCGCAATTCCTCGGACATTTCCTATATTATATAGGTGGACGGGCCGAGGTAGGCATGTCCGGCCGAATAATGCGAGGAAATTTATGGCAATGGCGCGATACGCTATCAAGGCAGGAAACCTCGGTGTCCTCGGCTTCCTCGCCGCGGCCGCGCTCGCCGCTGCCTGTACGCCCAACGTCATCGAGGGCGACAGCAAAGGCGTCATCGTCGAGAACACTTCCGATATCGGCGTTGGACTCGTCAATGTCGAGGTCGGCTTCTTTTCCGAGTACTATCGCCAGAAGGCGCTGGTGAAGGCCGACGAGCATTGCAAGAAGTTCGGCGGCCATGCCCGGATGGTCGGCCGCGCCGACCGCGTCTTCCAGTTCGAATGCGTGAAGGGATGACGAGCGAAACCCGATGACCGAGACCCGACCCGCCGCCGTCGCCGGTTTCTTCTACCCGGCCGACCCGAGCCAGCTTGGCGCCGAGGTGGCGGGCTATCTCGCGAACGCCGAGACGGCGGCCGACGGGCCGGTTCCCAAGGCGTTGATCGCGCCGCATGCGGGCTATGCCTATTCCGGACCGATCGCGGCGAGCGCCTACCGGCTGCTGACGCCCGCGGCGGACCGGATCCGGCGGGTTGTGCTGTTGGGTCCGGCCCACCGCGTTGCGATCCGCGGCCTCGCCGCCCCCAGCGTCGAGGCGTTCCAGACGCCGCTCGGCCCGGTGTCGATCGACCGCGCGGCGATCGACGAAATCGTCGCCCTGCCCCAGGTTGCGATCGACGACGAGGCGCACCGCGAGGAGCACTCGCTCGAAGTGCATCTGCCCTTCCTGCAGCGGGTACTGGGCGAGTTCTCGCTGGTGCCTCTGGTCGTCGGCGGCGCCTCTGGCGAGGAAGTCGCGGAGGTGCTCGACAAGCTCTGGGGCGGCGAGGAAACCGAGATCGTCATCAGCACCGACCTCAGCCACCACCACGACTACGCGACCGCGCAGCGCATGGACGCGGCGACCGCGGAGGCGATCGAGACACTGCATCCCGAGAAAATCGAGCGCGAGGGCGCCTGCGGCCGCATTCCGGTCGCCGGCATGCTGACCGCGGCGAAGCGGCGCGGCATGCAAGTCGAGCGCCTCGACCTGCGCAATTCGGGCGACACCGCTGGTTCGCGCGACAAGGTCGTGGGCTATGGCTCTTGGGCCGTCACCGGCGGCGGTGCGGTCGCGGCGAAAGGGCAAGACGAGGCGACGGCCACCGATCCGGACGTCAAGCTGTTGAGCAAGCACGGCGCCAAGATGCTGAACGCCGCGACG
>JASLSL010000283.1 GCA_030743445.1 Alphaproteobacteria bacterium | reverse complement strand
GAACGGGAACCCCTCGTGAACGCATTGCCTGCTCCGTGCTCACTCGTTTTTGGGCAAGGCCGGGATGTTTGCGGTAAGTTCCGGCAAGCCCCGCGAACGCCGTTCGCGCCGGATCCCGCCACCCCTTGGGAAAGATGGTCGGGGAGAGAGGATTCGAACCTCCGGCCCCTACGTCCCGAACGTAGTGCTCTACCAGGCTGAGCTACTCCCCGGTCGCGGCGTGCCTTATATACCGCCCTCCGGGGGATAGCAATGCCGCGGCGGAACGGCGAAATCGGCCGACGATTCTTCGCCGCGCCGGATGCCGATTTTGGTGTAGACTTGGGTCGAGAGCCGGAGGGAGTTGACGTGAACGACCAATCGATCGATCCCGCCGCACTGTCGGTGACGGCGGCGCTGGAAGCCATTCGAAGCGGCACGCTGAACGCGGAATCGCTGGTCGCTTCCTGCCTTGCCCGGATCAACGCGCGCGAGAAGGACGTCAGGGCCTGGCAGCATCTCGACGACGAGGGCGCGTTGGCTGCCGCGATGCAGCGCGACGCGGAGCCGACGCGCGGCCTGCTGCACGGAATTCCGGTCGGTCTCAAGGACATCATCGAGACCGCCGATATGCCGACGACTTACGGCTCGGTGATCTACCGGGATCACCAACCGGAGCGCCATGCCGCCTGCGTCGAGGTGTTGCGGCGCGCCGGGGCGATCATGCTCGGCAAGACCGTGACCACGACCTTCGCGCACCGCAACCCGGGCAAAACGCGCAACCCGCACAATCCGAAATACACGCCCGGCGGCTCGTCGAGCGGCTCGGCCGCCGCCGTCGCCTGCGGCATGGCGCCCCTGGCGCTCGGCACCCAGACTGGCGGTTCGGTGATCCGCCCGGCGGCCTATTGCGGGGTGATCGGCTACAAGCCGGCCTTCGGCGCGATCGACTTCACCGGGGTGAAGCAATTGGCGAGAACCCTAGACACGCTCGGCTTCTACGTGCGCAGCCTCGACGACGTGCCGCTGGTGGCGGGCACGCTGCAGGGCGGCAACGAGGCGCTGGCGGTCGCCGACGAGGAGGCGGCGCCGAAGGTGGCGCTCTGCCGCACGGCGAAATGGGACGAGGCCGAGGCCCCGGCGCAACAACTGGCCGAGGCGACCCTGGAACGGCTGGGTGCTGCGGGTGCCGCGACCCGGGTGCTCGACCTGCCGGACCCGTTCCGGGAACTGTTCCCGGCCCACAGCTTGATCCAGGCGGCGGGCTCGGCGGTCGAGCTCGCTGCCGAGCGCACCGAGCACTGGGACGACATCCCGAAGGCGACCCAGGAATCGATCGAAAGGGGGGAGGCCGCGAGCTCGGCCGAGATCGACGCGGCCGAGGCGCTCGCCGCAGAGTGCCGCGAGGCGTTGCCGGGGCTCGTCGGCGAGGACGAGGTGATCCTGACCCTGTCGGCTCCGGGCGAAGCGCCGAAGGGGTTGGAATCGACCGGCGACCCGGTGTTCAACCGGATGTGGACTTTCCTGCACCTGCCCTGCCTGCACATTCCGGTCGACAAGGGGCCGCAGGGCCTGCCGCTCGGCGTGCAGTTGGTCGCGCGCCAAGGCAGCGAGGCGCAGCTTTTCGCCGTCGCGCGTTGGTCGGCGCGGGCGCTCGGCTTGAATCTGTTCGGTTAGTTCGGGACGCCCCTGGGGGCTATTTCGAGTCCCCGCTCTTCTGCTCGCGGAAGGTGCGGACGAAGTCCAAGATGCCGATCCCGAGCACCACTACGGTCACGATCCAGAGGTCCGGCTCCATCACGCCCACGGTCGCCACGCCGCAGAACGCGACCACCGCCAGCATCGAGATGGTGGCGAATATTTTGTCGGTCATCGGCTTCCAGTCCCCCTCGTTCCAGCGGCGTATCTACACCACTCGCCGGTCGACTTCAAATCGATCATGAGGCCTGTTCCGCGCTCTCGACGCGCTGCATCAGCCAGCGCGCAGTCCGAAGCAGGCGCGCGTCCTCGCCGCGGCGCCCGACCAACTGCACGCCGAGCGGCAGACCGTCGGCGCCCTGCATCAGCGGCAAGGTGATCGCCGGGGTGCCGCAGAGCGTCCACAGCGTGCAGAAAACCGGACTTCCCGTGGCGTCCAGCCCCTTCGGCGCCGGGCCCGTGGTCGCCGGCGTGAGGATCGCATCGCAAAGCTCGAAGATTTCCTCGAGCCCGGCGTTCAGCACCCCGATCCAATCGACTGCGGCGTTGTAATCCATCGCGAGGACGGTTTGCCCCTCCTCGATCATCTCGCGCAGGGTGCCGCTGAGCTCGGCCTTGCCGCGCTGGTAATAGCCGGCGAAGCTCTTGGCGAAGTCGCCAAGCATGATCGTGCGGTGCAGGACGATCGCCTGGTCGAACGGCGACGGCAGCTCGATTTCGGCACACCCCACGATCTCGTCCGGCCCGGCGACGATGCCGTCGCCCCCCCCGTCGGCCGCCCCGTCGGCCGCCTGCCCCGCCTCGATCTCACCGGCGAGGAACCCGGCGATCTCCTCGAACGCTTCCCTGGTGTCGTCCTCGGCCTGGTCCCAGACCGGGGTCTTGACGAAGGCGAAGACCGGATCGAGCGGCGGCTCGGATTGCGCGGTCTCCAGAAGATGCGGCCGGCCGCGCGGGCGCATGTCCAGATCGCGGCTGTCGTAGGCCGCGAGCACGTCGGCGATCAGCGCCGCGTCCTCGACCGAGCGCGCATAGACCCCGACGGTGTCGAGATGGTGCGACTGGGCCAGCACGCCATGGCGCGAGATCAGCCCGAGTGTCGGCTTGAAGCCGACGACGCCGCAATAGGCGCCGGGCCGGATGATCGATCCGTTGGTCTGGCTGCCAACCGCAAGCGGCACCATGCCGGCGGCGACGGCGGCGGCCGAGCCGCTCGACGAGCCGCCCGGCGTGTGTTCCGGATTATGCGGATTGCGCGTCTTGCCCGGATGATAGACCGCGAGCTCGGTGGTCACCGTCTTGCCCATGATCACCGCACCGGCCTGGCGCAGTAGGGCGACGACGGTACAGTCCTCCTTCGGGCGCCGGCCAGAGTCGAGCGCGGTGCCGTTCTCGGTCGGCAGGTCGGAGGTGTCGAAGATGTCCTTCACGCCGACCGGCACCCCGTGCAGCAGCCCGAGTGGCCGGCCCATCTGGCGCGCGGCATCGCAGGCGCGGGCCTGCGCAAGCGCGTAATCCCGGTCGAGGTGGGCCCAAGCCTGGACCTCGCGGTCGACCTCCTCGATGCGCTCGAGGTAGGACGTGACCAGGTCTTCGGACGAGATCTCGCCGGCGTTGATTTCGCGGACCGCGTCGGCGGCGGAAAGTTCGGTCAAGGACATACCGTCATCGGCCATAGACGATCTTCGGCAGCCAGAGCGCCAGTTCCGGGAAGGTGTAGAGGATGCCCATTGCGACGAACACCATCGAGAGGAACGGCAGGCACCCCTTGAAGATATCGATCAGCTGCACGTGTGGCGGGGCAACGCCCTTCAGGTAGTACGCCGCCATAGCCATAGGTGGCGTCAGGAACGAGGTCTGCAGGTTGAGCGCCACGAGAATGCCGAAGAACAGCGGATCGATCCCGAAATGCGGCAACAGCGGCAAGAAGATCGGCACGAAGATGATGATGATCTCCGACCATTCCAACGGCCATCCCAACAGGAAGATGATGATCTGCGCCATGATCAGGAACATGATCGGCGACAGGTCCATGCCGATGATGAATTCCTCGATCATCGTTTGACCGCCGAGATAGGAGAACACGGAGGAGAAGGTCCACGAGCCAACGAACAGCCAGCACACCATCGCCGAGGTCCGCACCGTGAGATAGACCGACTCGCGGAGCGCAGTCTGATCGATTCCCCGCCACGCCATGTAGGCGACCATGGTCACGAAGAAGCCGACATCGAACGCCCACCAGCTGACCTCGTGCTCGGCGAAGCGCTCGTTGAGATCGAGGACCGCGAACATCACGAGATAGACGGCACCGCCGGCCAAGCCGATCAGGCCGGCCTTGCCGCCGAAGGCATACAGCGGTTTCAGGGCCGTGACCTTCGGCTGCACGAGGTCGAGGATGCGCACGTGACCAACGTCGTAGCGAATCACCACGGCGATCGCCAGTGCGACGGCGACGGCGACGCCGGGCCCGAAGGGCAGCGTGCGCTCGGTCGGAAGCGGGAAATCGAACAGCCCATGCCCGAGGAACCGCGCCGCGAAATAGGCGACGTAGAGAATCAGCGTCATGATGCCGCCGGCGCCGATGGCGTAGTGCCACGAATTGTGCGCCTCGGGCTCGCCCTTGTCATCGACCCAGTCCGGACTCACGATACCCGACCGAATTCCAGCGATGCGATAGCTCGCGGCCAGGATGATGCCGCCGATGGCGCCCATCGAGGCCGCCTCGGTCGGGGTCGCGAGACCGAACAAGATGGCGCCGAGGACCGACAGGATCAGGAACGCCAGTGGGAAGAACGACGTCGCCATCATGATGAGGATGTTGCCGCGCCTGACCGCATCGATGTCTTCCTGCCGCGGTGGCGGCGCGAGCTTGGGATTCAGCGCCGCACGACCAATCACGTAGACCACGTACAGTCCGGCCAGCAAGAAGCCCGGAATAATGGCGCCGGCATAGAGCCGCACCACCGACATGCTCGCCGCCGCGGCGTAGACGATCAGCATGATCGACGGCGGGATCAGAATCCCGAGGCAGCCGCCGGCGCAGATCACGCCGGCCGCAAAGCTTTGGTCGTAACGCGCCTTGAGCATCGCCGGATAGGCCAAGAGCCCCATCAGCGTCACCACCGCGCCGATGATGCCGGAGGCGGTCGCGAACAGCGCGCAGGTCGCCAGCGCGGCGATCGCCATCGAGCCCGGCATGTGCCGCGCCGCGATCTGCAGGGTGAAGAACAGGCGGTCGACCAGGTTGGCGCGCTCGACGATGTAGCCCATGAACAGGAACAACGGCACCGCGACCAGCACGTCGTTGGCCATCACCGAATAGGTCTGATTGACCAGCAGGTCGAAGACCCGGTTGTCGAAAATCGACTGCATCCGCTCCGGGTCGTAATAGGCGTAGTAGCCGAAGAACACGCCCATCGCCACCAGGGTGAAGCAGATCGGGAAGCCGAGCA
>JASLSL010000282.1 GCA_030743445.1 Alphaproteobacteria bacterium | reverse complement strand
ATCCATCAGGAAGATGTAGGCCTTGTCGTTCTCGGCGAGATTGCCCTGGGTGATGTACTGCCGGTTACCGGTGAAGTCGGCGAAGGCGAGGGTCTTGTCGTCGATCACCCGAAGGAACCCCCTGGGTCCGCCGCGGTGCTGGATGTAGGGCTGGCCAGCGGCGTTGGCGGTGCCGAGGTAGAACGACTCGCGGCCGGCGATGAACGCCGCCAGGTCTTCCGTCACGCTGTCCCGCCAACCGCCCTTCGCCTCCATCTTGGCGTAGCCGGTGCGCGAGCCCTTGCGCTCCTGGATCCCCTTCACCGTGTCGGTGAAGACGATGTCGCTGGTAATGTCGGTCATGTGCTCCCTCCTGGGCGGGGCTATGCCGCCACCTGCACTCCGGTCTGGCCGAGCAGGATCTTCTTCGACTCCTCGGTCACTGTCGGCTGGGTGTTGATCGCGGCCCCCTTGGTGTAGGTACTGATCGTCGCCGGCCTGGCGGCGACCGCACGATACCAGCGATCGAGGTGCGGGAAGTCGCCGAGGTGCTCGCGCTCGCGCTCCGTGCGCAGGACCCAGGGATAGATCGCCATGTCGGCGATGGTGTAGTCCTCGCCGGCGACGAAGGGGCGATCCTTGAGCCGCTTGTCGAGCACTCGGTAGAGCCGCATCGTCTCGTTGGCGTACCGGCCGATGGCGTAGGGCAGTTCTTCCGGCGCGTAGGCGCTGAAGTGCAGGTTCTGCCCCAGCATCGGGCCGAGCCCGCCGATCTGCCAGTTGAGCCATTGCAGGGTCTCGGTCCGGCCCCTGAGGTCGCCGGGCAGGAAAGTGCCCGATTTCTCGGCGAGGTATTGCAGGATGGCGCCGGACTCGAACACCGAATTCGGCGCCTCGCCACCCCCCGGGTCGTTGTCGACGATCGCCGGAATCCGGTTATTGGGCGAGATTTCCAGGAACGCGGGCTCGAACTGCTCGCCGACCCCGATGTCGACCGGGCGGATGGCGTAGGGCAGCCCGGTTTCCTCGAGGAACAGCAGCGGCTTGTACCCGTTCGGCGTGGTCCAGAAGTAAAGGTCGATCATCGGTCTTGCTCCTTTCCCGCGCGGCGTCAGCTGGCCTTGGCCGACTGCCACGCATGCGGCGCGAAAGCCGTGTCGACGGGCGTGTCGACCAAGTGGTTGGTGTAATTCGAGAGCGTCTTGAACGTGACGCCGAGCACGACCTCGAGTACCTGGCTGCGGTTGAACCCGGCCGCGAGGAAGGCTTGGATCTTCTCTTCGGTGGCCCAGCCGCGGTTCTCGACCAACGTCACGGTGAACTGTCGCAAAGCCTCAAGGCGCGCATCGGGGATCGCATGACCCTCGCGCAGGGCTGCGACCACGTCGTTCGGCACTTGCTGCATACTGGCGACCACCGTATGTGCGGCGACGCAATAGTGGCACTCGTTCTCGACGCTCGCCGCGAGAATGACCGCCTGCCGTTCGGTCGCGGTTAGGGACGACTTGTCGAACTGCTCCGAGAGTGTGAGGTAGGCTTCGAGCGTCGCCGGCGCTTCGGCGAAGGCGCCCATGAGGTTGGGCACGAAGCCGAATTTCTGCTGGACGCCCTCGAGGATCGGACGCGCCGCCTCCGGCGCGGACTCCACCGTGTGAATGGGAAAGATGCTCATTGGTTTCACTCCTTGGTAAGGGGTTGGGTCAGGCCGCGGTCGCGGTCACCGCAGTGACCGGGTCGCCGAGGAACGGGTAGTCGAGGTCGCCCCGCTCGTCGCCGCCGTAGAAGGTTTCGGGATCGGGCTCGTTCAGTGCAGCACCCAGGGCGAAGCGCTCGACCAAATCCGGGTTGGCGAGGAACGGCGTGCCGAACGCGATCACGTCGGCGGCACCTGCGGCGAGCGCCGTCTCGGCGGTCTGGTGGCCGTAGCCGCCGTTCGCCATGTAGGCGCCCTTGAACACCCGGCGCAGCTTGGCCTTGTCGAAAGTCCGCGGGTGCTCCTCGCCGACGAAGCTCGCCTCGACCACGTGCAGGTAGGCGAGGCCGAACCGATTGAGCCGGCTCGCGGCGTAGGGGAAGGTCACGTCCGGCGCCGAATCGCGGATGTCGTTGAAACCGTTGACCGGCGAAAACCTGACGCCGACCCGGTCGGCGCCCCAGACCTCGACCACGGCCTCGGTCACCTCCAGGAGCAGCCGCACCCGGTTCTCCAGCGAGCCGCCGTACCGGTCGGTGCGGTGGTTGCTGCCGTCGCGCAGGAACTGGTCCAGCAGGTAGCCGTTGGCTGCGTGGACCTCGACCCCGTCGAACCCGGCCTCCAGCGCGTTCTCGGCCGCTGTGCGGAACTGCGTAACGACGTCGGCGATCTCGTCCGTCTCCAAGGCGCGCGGGGTGGGGAAGGGCTTGAGGCCGTCGGCGGTGAAGGCCTCGCCCATGGGCTGGATCGCCGAGGGCGCCACCGGCAATTCGCCGTCCGGCTGCAGCGAGGGGTGCGAGATCCGCCCCACATGCCAGAGCTGCAGGAAGATGCAGCCGCCCTCGTCGTGCACCGCGTCGGTCACGCGCTTCCAGCCCGCGACCTGCTCCGACGTGTAGATGCCCGGGGTGCCGGGATAGCCGACGCCCTGGGCCGAGATCGGCGAGCCCTCGGTGATGATCAGGCCGGCCGACGCGCGCTGGCGGTAATATTCGACGTTCATCGCCCGCGGCACGCCGCCCTCGCCGGCGCGGTTGCGGGTCAGTGGCGCCATCACGGCGCGGTTGGCGAGCTCGTACCGACCGACTTGGGCCGGGGTGAAGATGTCCGGCACGCTCGACTGGATGTTCTGCAGGGGTTTGAAGTTCGGCTTGGTCATTTCGTGTTTCCTCTCGGTTTTAGTTTGGGACTGAACGGTCCAGAACAGTCAGAAAAAGATTGGCTTATTCGGTGGCGCCGGTCTCTTCCTCGGTCGCGCCGGCGGGGCCATCGAAGCAGTCGCGCGATGGCGTCGCACTCCACACGTCGTAGCAGTTCATCAGGAACAGCGTCTCCGAACCGGCCCATTCGCCGGCCTCGTCGGCGGTTTCAACTGATTCGTTCCGTTTGTTTTGCATCTTCGTTCTCCTTCGTACCTTTTCATCGTTCGGGACCAATCGGTCCGTTATCGTCAAAAAAAACGCCTAGTCGAGGGCCCGCAATGTCATCCGCGCCACGTCCTCGAGCGCCATCGCCTCAGGCCGCGCCTTTGCGATCACGATCATCCCGTTCAGCGAGGCGGTGAGATAGCGCGCCAGCGCCAGGGCGTCGCGGTCGGCCGGGATGTCGCCCGCCACTTGCGCCGTCTCGACCGCCTCTAGGAACGACTGCTCCATGCAGGCGAGGCCGGCACAAGCGCGCTTCGCCGCGGCGTCGTCACGCGAACCCATCTCGACCGCCGAATTGGCGACGAAGCAACCGCGGCGCCCCTCCGGGCAGGTCATGCTCTTGACGAAGCATTTGAACACCGCGGCGATTCCCTTTTTGCCGCCGCCCGCCTCCTCGATGATGGACCCGACCGCAATGCTCGCGACGGTCTCGTTGTAGCGGTCCATCGCGGCGAGGTAGAGCTCGTGCTTGTTGCCGAAGGTGTCGTAGAGGCTCGACTTGCTGAGCCCCATCGCCGTCGTCAAATCGACGAGCGAGGCCGCTTCGTAGCCCTTCGACCAGAAGACGTCCATCGCCTTCTCCAGGGCCTCGCCTTCGTTGAATTCGCGTGGTCTTGCCATTGCCTCGAACCGTTATCTCGATCGTCTCGATCAGGTTGCGAAGAGATATATAATCATTCTGGACCGATTAGTCCAGAAAAAACTTTAATCCGGGGACACGATATCGGTAAGCCGGTGCAATCCGCACCGTCCATCACCATCGTGTCCCCGGATTAAAGTCGCGCCTAGCCCGACTTGACCGGCAGCTTCCAGCGGGCGTCGATTATTTTATTCAGCCGCTTGCCGTATTTCGGCAACAGCCAGGATCGGCAACGCGAGCGTCGCGGCAGGGTCTTTGCCGCGGCGATATCCACCAGCATCGCCGGACGCCGGCGGATCTTGGTGATCTTGTTGGCGAGGTCGAACACGAACTCCATTACGTCGACCCGATGCTGTTTCCTGCCGACGCCCTCTTGCATCATGACCAGTGCCTGCATGGTCTTGACCTTGGCGTCCAGGTGGCGGAAGCAGGCGAAGCTCTGAACCTTCGACAGCGCCATATAGATCAGAAGCCGGCGGCGATTGTCGAAATCGGTCATGACGTAGCGCATATCCGGGGTCGGCTCTTCCAACCCGGCCTTGGCGAGGATGTGCCGGCGCGAGGCCTTCATCTGCAGCAGCTTGGTGCCCCCACGCCATTCGCGGGCGATCTCGTTCAGCGCCTTGCAGCGCACGGCCGGACCCTTGCCCGTGGCGCCGTAGCAGGATGCCGCCACCCGCCGCCGCGGCGCCGTTCGTTTGGCCTTTGGTTTGGTCTTTTTGACCGTCACCTTCGCCGGCTTCGGTTCGCCGACCGGCACCGGCTTGGCGGCCGGCGGCGCGCCGATCTTCTTGAGTGCTGCGCCAAGCCTATCGTCGCCGCAAACGCCGTCGAGCCATTGCCGGGTGGCGAAGCTGGGATCGCTGATATGCAACAGATAGGTCACCAACGCGGCGTCGCGCTCGCCGAGCCCGAAATTACCTTTCAGCCCGGCGAAGTGGTCGCGGCACTCGGCCTCGAAGCGTGTAACGAGTGCCTGCGTGTAGGTATCGCGATCGCGATAGCTCGGCGCCTCGTCATCCGCGGCGCCGAACAAGGACGCGCGGTGAGACTTAAGCGTCTCCTTGTAGCCGGTCTTGAGAAAATTATCCGGCGTATTAGCGTCGACCAATCGCTGCAGGGCCGCGTTGCGGGCATCGAATCCGCCATGCTCGGCAACGAACCCGACGATATGCGAGTTCTCGCCGGGCCCGGAGAACTTCACGAAGTCCGGCGCGAATATCAGCGACTCCCGGGCCTCGATTCCGAGTTCCACGTGGCCGGCGACCCGTCCCTTGGGATCGTGCAGCACCAAGAAACGGCTTTTATCATCGAGCGCGTTGCCCGGGCCGCCGGCGAACACGCTAACCGGCTCGCTCTTGGGCGGCGTCTTGGTCGTGGCTTCGCCGCGGCGCAACTGCCGATCGAACCAAGCCAAAGTGTTATGGATGAAGCCCCAGCCCTCCCTCGGCTTGTTCGTGACCGTCAGACGCAGGACCGCCTTGTCGTCCGCCTCGCGCCTGAGAAATCGGGAAAACTTGGCCTGGGGTGCCTCGCCCAGGACCGTATCGAGCAATACATAGTGACCCTTGGCGCCATCGACCGGAAGCTTGAGCTCCCGGTTGGTCTCGAGCGAGACGACGACCCGGGTCGCCGTACTGTTGCGCCATGCCGGCGCGACCATTCCCTTCCACAGCCGCGCCCCCAGGGTCGACGATTCCGACGATTGCATGGCCGGGACCGCCTTGGCGCTGACCCGATAGTATGTGTCGCCCGCGACCAGCTGTGCGGGCGCCGTGAAGGTCGCGGATGCGAGCGCCGACTTGTCGATGTCTTCGGGACGCGGATCGCCATAGGTGAACAAGGATCCATAAACGACGAACAGGGCGACGATTCCCGCAACCGTTCCGCCGATCCATTTCCGGGCCTTCGAGTCGGGCCCGTCTTGTTTATCTTTTTTCTCGCCGGACACCGGCTCTTACTCTCCCCTGGTGGCTTCGTTCCGCGGACGGACGCGGCGCGGCCGCGCTCGCATCGAAACAGAGACAACAGTATGGCGAAAGCGTGCGCGGATTCCAATTCCGCATCTTGCCAACCGTGGATCGGGCCGACTAATTTCGTGATCATGAACGAGATGAATATTCCGGCACCGCTCGAGCTGCACGCCGAGCCCGTGCTTCCCGAATGGATCGACTACAACGGCCACATGAACGTGGCCTTTTACGTGCTTGCCTTCGATCACGCGACGGACGAGATGTTGGACTATCTGCGATTGACCCACGATCACAAGACCAAAGCCAACAGCACGACCTTCGTTGCCGATATGAACATTACCTACCGACGCGAGGTCCACGAGGGCGATCCGTTGAGGTTCACGACGCGGATTTTGGATTGCGACGAGAAACGAATTCACTTCTGGCACGAGATGTATCATGCGGTGGAAGGATTTTTGGCGGCGACGAATGAATTGCTGTCGGTGCACATCGATTTGTCGAAGCGCCGGGTCGGGCCAATGCCGCCTGAAATCTTCGAGTGGATTTCCTCGGTCCGCGACGCCCATGCCGCGTTGCCGGAGCCTAAGGGTGTGGGACGGATCCTCGGAATTCGCCGCAGGGAATAGGCGCCGGTCGATCGCTTTTTTGGGATGACGAAACGCTTTAATCCGGCCCCATCATTCTGTTAACGTACTGCCACGATTTCGAAGTTCGGCCAGAGGTTGGTTTCGACCGGCCGGACCGGGTGGGAGACCTGCGGTGGAGCACGCAGACGATATTGAAGTTGCCGCCGGCCATGCGCGCGCCGCGGTCGACCTGATGGTGACGCATCAGGTCCCTGCCACGCCGCAGAATTTCACCTTGTGGTACACCTATGCCAGTGGCCGCGACCCGGACCTGAAACGGGTGATCGACGATTTGATCGAGGCGGGCAAGGAGTTCGACGACTTTCAGAACGCCGAACTATTCCAGAAATTCTTCGGTTTCGCCCGGGAAGGGGCAACGATCCAGGCGGCGAGCGAAAAGATCGACTCCTCGGTCAAGCGGGTCCGTGAATTCCTCTCGGAGGCCACGAACGGCGCCCACAATTTCGGCGAGACCCTGGAGAACAGTCTCAGCGAACTGGTCGACGGCGACAAGGACGTCGTGGTGGAGAAGGTCATTCAATCGGTCGCCAGCGAGACCGAAAAAATGCTGGCCTACAACCGCGGCCTCGAGGAGCAGCTCAGCAGCACGTCGGTCGAGATCGAGGCACTGCGGCAGAACCTCGAGGATATTCAGCGCGAGGCGATGACCGACGCGCTGACTGGAATCGCCAACCGCAAGTATTTCGACGTCACGCTCCGGACCGAGGCGATGCACTCGATGGAGGACGGAAGTTCGCTGTGTCTCATGCTGTTGGACATCGATTTTTTCAAGAAATTCAATGACAATTACGGCCATCAAACCGGTGACGATGTCTTGAAGCTCGTCGCCCACACCATGTCGGCCAACATCAAGGGTCGCGACACGGCGGCGCGGTATGGCGGCGAGGAGTTCGCGGTGATCTTGCCCGACACGGTGCTGGAGACCGCCAGCGTGGTCGCCGAGAAAATCCGCACCACGATCGAATCGAAAAGATTCCGCAAGAAGCAGACGGGCGAGGAACTCGACACCATCACCATCAGCATCGGCGTCGCCGAGTTCCATCCCGGCGAATCGCTGACCGAATTGATCCAGCGCTCCGACGACGCCCTCTATCAGGCAAAGGGCACCGGCCGCAATCGGGTCGTGCTCGAAAGCGACCTCGCGACCACGGCAGCCGACTGATCGGATACCCCTCGGTAGCCGCACTTTGCGGGTCCACCGCTTTGCGCTAATAATGCGCACGGTCCCTTGAACTGATCCCTCCGGATGCCCGTGCCCCGAATCGACTTCGGTTCCTATCTCCGGCGCATCGGCCGACTGACCCGGCACGAGCAGGTCATCCTGTCTATTCTGGCGGTCGTGATCGGCTTGATCGGCGGCGGTTCCGCGATCGTGTTCCGCGAAGGCATCGAGATCGTTCAATTGGTCGCGTTCGAGATGGGTTTCGACCGCGCGGACCCATCCTTCGTCGGCATTCCCTGGTGGCGCATTCTGCTGGCGACGACGCTCGGCGGGTTGCTGGTCGGCCTGCTGGTCGAATACGCCCTGCCGAAGCAGCGGGTCGAAGGCGTCTCCGACGTGATCGAGGCGAGCGCGCTCCGCGGCGGCCAGATGCAGATCCGCTCGGGAATCGGCGCCGCGGCGGCGAGCGCTCTGTCGATCGGCGTCGGCGCCTCGGCCGGCCGCGAAGGGCCGGTGGTCCATCTCGCCGCTTCGTTGAGCGCCTTCGTCGCCGAAAAGTTGCGCCTCGGGCGATCACTCTCGCGAACCCTGCTCGGCTGCGGTGTCGCCGCCGGCGTCGCGGCGTCGTTCAATGCGCCGATCGCCGGTGTGTTCTTCGCGCTCGAAGTGGTGATCGGGCACTACGCGCTCGGCGCCTTCGCGCCGGTGGTCATCGCCTCGGTCGCGGGCACCATGGTCAGCCGCGCCTATTTCGGCGATTTCCCCGCCTTCATTATCGTCGGCCACGAGATCGCCTCGGTCCTCGAATTCCCGGCCTTCGCGCTTTTGGGACTGATCAGCGCCGTCACCGCCATCGTTCTGATGCGCTCGGTCGCGCTGACCCAGAAAGCGATGCGAGATACCTCGATCCCGCGTTGGACGCAGCCTGCCTGCGGCGGGCTCATCGTCGGCCTGATCGCAATCGTCTATCCCCAGGTGCTGGGGGTCGGTTACGCGGTGACCGACGCGGCGCTCAACGAGGCGCTGGTGATTTCTGTCCTACTCGGCGTGTTGATCGCCAAGACCGTGGCAACCGCGATCACGCTCGGCTGCGGGTTCGGCGGCGGCGTATTCTCGCCGGCGCTGGTCATCGGCGCAATGCTCGGCGGCTCGTTCGGCTTCGTCGCGACCTCGGTCTTCCCCGACCTTTCCTCGGGCCACGGCGCCTATACGATCGTCGGCATGGGGGCGGTCGCGGGCGCGATCTTGGGCGCGCCGATCTCGACCATATTGATGGTGTTCGAGCTGACCGGCGATTACGCGCTGACCGTCGCGGTGATGATCGCGACGGTGATCGCCTCGCTGCTGACTCGCAACATTTTCGGGCACTCGTTCTTCACCTGGCAGCTTGAGCAACGCGGGCTCGACGTGCGCGAGGGCCGCGAGCAACGACTGCTGCAGGCGTTTCATGTCGGCCAGGTGATGACCGACGACTTCGTGACCGTCGATCCGGGCGCGATGATGAACGAGGTGCGCACGAAACTTCCCTCGGTCGCTTACGGAACCCTGTTCGTGATCGACGGCGAACGCGTGATTCACGGAACGATCGCGCTGAGCGATCTGCATCAAGCCGCCTTCGACACCGAGATCGATTCCCTGATCAACGCCCAGGACGTGGCCCGCCTACATCCCCCGGTGCTGGCGCTCGACGCCGATCTCGGCATGGCGATGAACCTGATGCAGGCCGAGGAAGAGGATCACGTCGCCGTCGTCGAGAGCCTCGAGTCGATGAAGTTCGCCGGCGTGGTGCACCAGCGCGACGTCATGATGGCCTACCGCAACGCGATAGCCGAGGCCCGGGCGGAGGAGGGATCGGCCGCCTGATCCGTCAATTTCCGCGTGAGAACTGCAGCCACTTGTATCGGTCGGTGGCGGCGACCGAGTAAGTGGCGAGACCGGATTTCTCCGTCAGCACGGTGATCTCGACCGTCACGTCGGGCCCGCCCCGGGTCCAGAGCTTGCGGTAGAAATCCATCTGCCCCGCGACCGGCTGGTCGTTGACCGACACGATGATATCGCCCTCGCGAATGCCAGCCGCGCGCGCCGGTCCCTCCTTCGCGAGGCGGTTGACGAACAGCCGGCCGCGCGCCTCTTCGGTATAGACCCCGATCCAGGGATGGTGCGGTCCGGTCGAGCGGCCCTCGGAGATCAAGTCGCCCATAATCGGCTTCAGGGCGTTGATCGGAATGAACATGTTGCCTGGACTGTATGTGTCCTTTGCCGCCGCGTCGCCGACCACCAGCGAGCCGATGCCGATCAACTGTCCGCGATCGTCGATCAGTGCCGCCCCTCCGAAACCCGGGAACGGCGGGCTGGTGAAAATGGCCTTCTCCAGCAGGTATTCCCAGTAGCCCGCGAAGTCCCGGCGGGAGACGACCCGTACCGGTACCGCGTTCATCGCGCCGCCATGTCCCGCGACCAGGACCGGCGTGTTGGCGACCGCACGGGACGAGTCGCCGAGCCGAATCGGTTTCACGCCGAGCGGCCGCAGCGCCCGTAACAGCCCGAACCCGGTGTTGTGGTCATAGGCGACGATGCTCGCCGGCACCGGTCTGCCATCGGCGCCGGTCAGCCTGACCGCGGTCGCCTCGAGGATCAGGTAGCCGATGGTGAGGGCCAGGCCTTCCGAGTCGATCACCACCGCGTGGCCTTCCCGCTTGGTGCCGAGATGGGCTGCGGTGCGCGTGCTCCGAGGGATTTCGGCGTCGAGCTTGACCACCGAATCGAGGATTTGCTTGGCTGGCAGTTCGGTCGCCCATGTCGGCGCCGGGCTCAGCAGCGACAGCACGATCGCCAAGAAAACGAAGGTCTTACCGGCAATCCGATGTCCGGAACCGCGCTTCGTCACCATCGCCAAGCCTCCTTCTCGCCACGGTCAATGGTATCCCAATTAAATAGACGGTGCTGCGCCGGACACCAAATCGTGAACCGGCGTCGCGGGATTGGGCGGAATGCTTGGCATGCTATACTAAAAGCCATGAGCGATCCGCTTTACGACGACCCGCTTGTCGAGACCGAATCCGCATCCGAGTCGGCTGGCGGACCGGCCGGCGATCCGCCTTATCTCACCGCCCTGAACGAGGCCCAGCGCGAAGCAACGGAGGCGGTCGACGGTCCCGTCCTGGTGCTTGCGGGGGCCGGAACCGGCAAGACCCGTGTCCTGACCACGCGGCTCGCGCACCTGCTCCATCTCGGTCGCGCACGGCCCTACCAGGTGCTCGCGGTGACCTTCACCAACAGGGCAGCGCGCGAGATGCGCGAGCGCGTCGGCCGGTTGATCGGCGCCGCGGTCGAAGGGTTGTGGCTCGGCACCTTCCATGCGCTTGGCGCCCGGATCTTGCGCCGCCACGCGGAAATCGTGGGGCTGCGCTCGAATTTCACGATTCTCGACGCCGACGACCAAGTCCGGCTGCTGAAGCAGATCATGCAGGCCGAGGGCGTCGACGAGAAGCGCTGGCCGGCGCGGGCCCTGATGGCGCAAATCCAGAGCTGGAAGGACAAGGGGCTGACCCCCGACAAGGTGACGGCGACGGAGGCCGGCGAGTTCGCCGCCGGCCGCGCGGTCAAGCTCTATACTCACTACCAAGAGCGCCTGGTCACGTTGAATGCGGCTGATTTCGGCGACCTGCTGTTGCATTGCCTGACCGTCTTCACCGCCGAGGAAAACATCCTCGCCGACTACCAGCACCTGTTTCGCTACATCCTGGTCGACGAGTACCAGGACAGCAACGTGGCGCAGTATCTGTGGCTCAGGCTGTTGGCCCAGCAGCATCGCAACATTTGCTGCGTCGGTGACGACGACCAGTCGATCTATGGCTGGCGCGGCGCGGAAGTCGGCAACATCCTCAAGTTCGAGAAGGACTTTCCCGGCGCTCGGATCATCCGGCTCGAGCGCAACTACCGCTCGACGCCGCAGATTCTCGCCGCCGCGTCCGGGCTGATCGCGCAAAACGAAGGACGGCTCGGCAAGACGCTCTGGACCGAGGCCGGCGACGGCGAACGGATCACCGTGCGCGGTCTGTGGGACGGCGAGGCCGAGGCACGCATCATCGCCGAGGAAATCGAGGCCTTGCAAAAGGCCGAAACCAGCCTGGACGAGATCGCGATCCTGGTGCGCGCCGGGTTTCAGACCCGCGAGTTCGAGGAACGCTTCATCACCCTCGGCATGCCCTACCGGGTGATCGGCGGCCCGCGCTTCTACGAGCGCGAGGAGATTCGCGACGCCATCGCCTATTTGCGCGTGATCCGCCAGCCCGACGACGACCTCGCCTTCGAGCGCATCGTCAACAAGCCGACCCGCGGCATCGGCAAGGCAACGCTGCAGATTCTGCATTCGGCGGCGCGCGCCGGCGAACGCTCGCTCCATGCGGCAGCACTTCAAGTCGTCGAGACCGACGAACTGCGCCCCGCCGCCCGGCGCGCGGTCGCGGGGCTGCTCGACGACTTCGCCCGCTGGCGGCGCCTTGCCGAGAGCGAGCTCCATGGGGACCTCGCGGAGACCGTGCTCGACGAATCCGGTTACACCGGGATGTGGCAGGCCAAGGCCGAGAAACAGCCCGACGCGCCGGGCAAGCTCGAGAACCTCAAGGAACTGATCTCGGCGATGGAGGAGTTCGAGGACCTCGCCGAGTTTCTGGAGCACGTCAGCCTGGTGATGGAGGTGACCGAGGACGCGGGCGAGGAAATGGTCAACCTGATGACCTTGCACAGTGCCAAAGGGCTAGAGTTCGACGTCGTGTTCCTGCCGGGCTGGGAGGAGGATCTGTTCCCTCACCGGCGCTCGCTCGACGAGGGCGGGGCGGCGGCGCTCGAAGAGGAGCGGCGGCTCGCCTATGTCGGTCTGACCCGGGCGCGCAAGCGGGCCGACGTTTCCTACGTCGCCAACCGTCGGGTCCACGCCACCTGGCAAAGCGCGATTCCGTCGCGCTTCGTTGGCGAACTGCCGGACGAGGTGGTCGAGACGGCGAGCGAGCTCGGCGACTATCGAGCGCCGGGCATGGGGATCGGTGGCGGGTCGGGCGAAGGCGTCGACTGGGGCGCCGCCCAAATGATCGGCGGGCCCGGATGGCGGCGCTATCAGCGCCGCCGCCGCGAGGGCCCGAGCATCGAAGGCGTCGCCGAGCGCGTCGGCGTCGGCGGCGACTTCGCCGAGGGCGAGCGCTGTTTCCACCAGAAGTTCGGCATGGGCACGGTCTTGGCGGTCGACGGCGACCGCTTGACCATCGAGTTCGACAAGGCCGGCAGCAAGAAAGTCGTCGCCCAGTTCGTCGCCAAGGTTTAGCGGCGCATGGTCGGCGCCGGCGGTTGGACCGTCGCGGTCGAGGTGCCGGCCGATGCCGTTCCTGCCTTTGCCACCGCCTTGGAGCCCTTCGGTCCGGCGGTCTCGACCTTCGAGGCCAGCGCGGACGGAGCGCGCTGGCGCGTCGAGGTCTATGCCGAGGCGCCGCCCGATCGCGGCGACTTGGTCGCCGCGTTGGCGCTGGCGGCGACCCTCGCCGGCGTTCCCGAGCCCGAGCCGGTCGTCGCGGGTTTGCCCGAGACCGACTGGCAGCAGGTCAGTCGCGCTTCTTTCGCCCCGATTCGCGTCGGCCGGTATTTCATCCACCCGAGCCATTTCGAGGGTTCGCCGCCGGTCGGATCGATCCCGATCACACTCGACGCAGGGCTCGCCTTCGGCACCGGCGCGCATGCCTCGACAAGCAGTTGTCTTGCGGCCCTGAGCTGGCTGGCGCGGCGGGCCGGGTTCCGACCCCGGCGGATGCTCGATCTCGGATGCGGCTCCGGGGTACTTTCGATCGCCATGGCGCGGACCTGGCGCGCACCGGTGGTCGCCGCCGATGTCGATCCGGTCGCTGTTCGGGTGGCGGCTGCAAACGTCCGGTGCAACGGCGTGCAAACCTTGGTCCGGACGCACCTCAGCGACGGCATGCGGCATGCCGCAGTGCGCCGACCG